>JAWWPH010000308.1:0-14471 GCA_033850875.1 Nocardioidaceae bacterium
GCGCCGGTGTGGTACAGCCAGCGCTCGCCCGGCTGGTAGGCCAGCGGGAGGGTGGCGTACCGCGACATCAGCTCGTCGGGGCCGACCTCGGCCCCGTCCGGTCCGGGCATCAGGCCCCGCTCGGCCATCGCGCGGCTCAGCGGGCAGTCGTGCAGGACGAATCCCAGCCCGAAGGTGAACGTCAGCAGGTCACGGACGACGATGGGCCGCTCAGCCGGGACCGTGTCGGCCAGCTCCGCGTCGGGTCGACTCAGGACTCGAGGCGATGCCAGCTCGGGAAGCCATCGGGAGACCGCAGAGTCCAGGCCGAAGGCACCGGTACCGGCGAGCCGCAGCACGAGTGCGGCGCCGACGATCTTGCTGAGCGAGGCGATGCGGAAGACCGTGTCGGGACGCATGGGGGTGGTCCCGCCCAGCGATGTGAGCCCCCCGGCCCGGACCTCGGTGTGGTCGCCGTGCCGGATGGCGGCCGCGTAGCCGGGGAACCGGCCGGACTCCACCTGGCCGTCGAGCAGAGCCCAGACCTCGCTGAAACGCGACGACGCCGACACGCACGCCACCCTAACGGCTCGTGCGCCGGCCAAGGGTGTAGAGAACGGTGGGGGACCTGCCGCGGACGAGCACGACGCCGCGCCCCGCACGAGATCGAGGAGATGGCCATGCCACGGCGGTACGGATTGGTCGACGCCACGGTGCCCAGCGCGGACCTGGGCTCGATCGCGCAATACATGCTCCCGCTGATGCTGAGGAACGTGTCGAGCTCCGGCTTCGTCTTCACCGACCCTGCCGACCCCGGGCGGTTCTCGTCACCGGGATGCATCATCGCCTCGCCGTCGTTCGAGCTGGACCTTGCGTCCGTCCGGCAGAACTACGTCTTCAACTGGGTACGCGACGCAGCAGTAGCGGCGATCGAGATCGCCGAAGCGCACCAGCCGGTCTGGGGCGGCGGCTCGGGGCCGCTGATCGACTACGTGAGCTTCGCCGCTACGTGCCAGCAGAACGCGCCCACCCTCGCCCGCGCCTGCTTCACGATCGAGGGCCTCCCCCGCGACTGGACCGACCAGAACGACGGTCCCGCCCTTCAGACGCTGGCCGTCCTGAGGTCGTACCGCCAGCTTGACGCGTCCGCCCAGGCAAGCGCACAGACGGTCGTGCAGCGCAACCTCGACTTCGTGATGTCCTCGTACCAGAGCCCCAGCTACAACCTCTGGGAGGAGACCTTAGGCCAGTCCTTCTTCACCCGATCGGTGCAGCTGCGCTGCCTCAGTGAGATCCGCACCAACGACCTCGGATTCACCGCTCCGAGCGGCGTGGACCAAGCCGTCGACTGGCTGACGGGGGCGCTTCAGGACCACTGGAACGGCGAGTACTACGTGTCGATCCTCGACGCGCAGCACCCACGAGACGGATACGACCCCAACATCGACATCGTGATGGCGTCCGTGTACGGCGCGGTCCGCTGTACCGACGAGCGACTGCTCGCGACGGCTGGAGCGCTGCGACGGCAGTGGGCGGAGCCCGGCTCACCCTCGACGTACCCGATCAACGCCGTCGACGCGTCCAGTGGTCGCGGCCCGCTGCTCGGTCGCTATCCGGGGGACGTGTACGACGGCGACGAGAACGACAGCGGCACCGCGCATCCGTGGGCGCTGTGCACGGCGAACTTCGCGGAGCTCTACTACGACCTCGCCGAAGCCGTCGTGCGGGACGCGCGCGTCCCGCACAGCTCGCAGTCCGCGGACTTCTTCGCCCAGGTCGGCGTGGGTGAGCAGACGACGCCTCCGGACACCGCCAGGCAGCTCCTGCACGCCGGCGACGCCATGCTGCAGGCCGTCGTCTATCACAGTGACCACCTCGAGCTGAGCGAGCAGTTCGACGGGACCACGGGCTTCGAGAAGAGCGTCCGCAATCTCACCTGGAGCTACGCCGCGTTCTTGTCGGCCGTACGCGCCAGGACCGCCGCAGCCTCCGCAGCGTCCAGCTGACTCGACCGGCCCAGGGTGGCGGTCAGTCCGCGCTGACGTCGATCAGGACCTTCCCGACGACACCATCCTCGACGGCCGCGTGCGCCGGGGCGGTCTGGTCGAGCGGGAAGTGATGCAGCGGGAGTCCCGCCTCGTCACCGACCCGAACCGCGCCGTCGAGCACGGCCGCGGACACGTCCTCGATCGCGTGGCCCTTCGCCTCCGCCGGCGCCGTGTACAGCAGCACGAACTGCCAGCGGGCGTTCGGAGCCATCAGGGCACGTACAGGCAGGCTGAAGTCGTTGCCTCCGTTGTTGGCGTAGATGGCGACGCTGCCGAGCCGCGCGATGACCTCGGCGTCGAGTGCAGCGTTCGCGGCCGGGGCCACCTCGACGACCGTGTCGACGCCACGGGCCGAGATCCGGTGGATCTCGGCTGCGACATCCTGCTGCTTGTAGTTGATGACATGGTCGGCCCCGGCTCTGGCGGCCAGGTTGGCCTTCTCGGGGGTGCTCACCGTGGTGATGACGGTCGCATCCGACCAGCGGGCGAGCTGGATAGCGGCGTTGCCGACAGCACCGGCGCCTCCTGCGACGAGTACCACCCTGCCGTCCAGCGTGCCGGGTCCGAGGCGGGTCGGCCCCTCCTCGGTGACCGTGAGACAGCGGTGCGCGGTGATGAACGGCACCCCGAGGCATGCGCCGAGGTCGAAGGAGGCGCTGTCGGGAAGCAGCACGACCTGACGGACCGGGACCACGGCGTACTCCTGGGCCGTGCCGTCGGGCCGGCCGTACGCGGACTCCCACATCCATACCCGGAGCCCGCTCCAGGCGGCCTCGACCCCGCTGCCGACCGCGTCGACGACGCCCGAGCCGTCCTGGTTCGGCACCTGGGCGGGGTCGACCCGAGCCTGGTCACCGCTCCCCCGCCGCGACTTCCAGTCGGTGGGGTTCACCCCGGAGCGGTGTACCCGGACGCGCACCTCGCCCGGGCCCGGGTCGGGCACCGGCCGGTCGACCACCTGCAGGACCTCCGGCCCGCCGTTGCGTTCGTAGACGACCGCGCGGGCGGTCCGTGCGGGCGTATGGGCGTGGTCCTCCGGCATGGCACATCCTTTCCAGGCCCCGAGGGGCGGTCCTGCTTGTCCGGGCGATGACCTGAGGGGTACCCGCTGCGGGCCGGATGAGTCACCGCCGCTCAGTCGTCGCCGACGCGGTACTCCCATCCCTCGCGCCACCGGAACTGCTCTCGAGCCAGCTGGTCGAGCGTGACGCCCGCAAGCAGCGTCTCCAGCGCCCAGCGCGTGGCCAGGTGGCCGATCACCAGGACCCGTCGCCCGGCCCACCGCGACGGAAGGTCCTTGACGAGGCCGCTCACGCGCTCGACGGCCTGCTGCCAGCTCTCACCGTCAGGGTAGGGCGAGCGCAGGTACCGTTCACGGTCGGTATGGACGTCGTCGGCCGGTGCGCCGTTCAGCCGACCGTAGTCACACTCGCGCAGGCGCCAGTCGACGAACACGGGAATGTCGCTGTCGGCGAAGGCGATGGCTGCTGTCTGCATCGCGCGGCGCAGGTCCGACGTGAAGACGGCCGAGACACCGTCGTCGCGACGACGCTCACCGAGCGCTGCGGCGGCAGCCCGGCCGCGCCCGGACAGCTCTCCGGGCAGCCACCCGGTCGCCACCCCCTGCTCGTTGTCGATGCTGGGTGCGTGCGTCTCGAACACCACCTGGATGACCATCGGCCGAGTCTGCACCCGGCGGAGTCGGCCGGATACCGATGAGTCACCGACAGGAGCGCGGTCTATACGGTGACAGCTGTCGTCGAACCCAGACCGAGGAGTACGCAGTGAGCCTTCCAGACGTCGTGGACCGGGAGACGTGGGTGGCCGCCCGCAAGGATCTGCTCGCACGTGAGAAGGAGATGACCAAGGCACGCGACGCCCTCAACGCCGACCGGCGCCGGCTGCCGATGGTCGCAGTCGACAAGGAGTACCGGTTCGAAGGTCCCGACGGCATAGCGTCCCTCCTGGACCTCTTCGAGGGCCGCCGGCAACTCATCGTCCAGCACTTCATGTTCGCACCAGAGTGGGACGCGGGCTGCCCCAGCTGCTCGGGCTTCGCCGACGACATCGGCCATCTGGCGCACCTCAACGCCACGGGTACGACGTTCGCGGCGGTCTCCCGGGCGCCGTGGTCGAAGATCGAGCCGTTCAAGCGGCGGATGGGGTGGAGCTTCCCGTGGTACTCCTCCTCCGGCAGCGACTTCAACTACGACTTCCACGTCACGTTCGACGAGTCCGTAGCCCCCATCGAGTACAACTACCGGACGGCCGCGGAGCACCGGGCGGCCGGGACGGGCTACTACGTCGAAGGGGAGCAGCCGTTCGACCTGCACGGCGTGAGCTGCTTCCTGCGAGACGGCGAGCGCGTCTTCCACACGTACTCGGCCTACGGGCGCGGCTGCGACATGCTCGGCTTCACCGCCAACTTCCTCGACCTGACAGCACTGGGTCGTCAGGAGCCGTGGGAGGAGCCGAAGGGACGCGGGAGCGAGGGCATGCAGGCCGGCAGCCCGGAGCTCCGTTACCACGACGAGTACAACACCTGACCCCATGCGCCGAGACGTCACCCACGGCCCTGTCCGGTTGGCGGGTCGCGCACCGATTGACGTCTCGGCGAAGGTAGTCCGTAGGCAAATCTTCGGCTCTTATCGGTGAACACCGTTCCCGCGGAAGGTATTTTCTGGGGAACAGCTGCTTGACCGGTCCATTCGGGGGCCGCGGTGGGGCAGCCAAACGGGGGTTGTCCGCAGTGAGCACCGAGTCCTCGACCGCCGCCGTTCCCAGAGCCCGTGCCCGGGCGGCGAGTCTCAGCATCTACACCGACTTGGCCCAACTGGTACGCGAGGGCGGTCTCCTACGCCGCCGATACGACTACTACTGGACCCGGATCGCCGCCGCCGTCGTGGCGCTTTCAGGCATCGGCGCGCTCGTCGCCACGATCGGCAACACCTGGTGGCAGCTCGTCCCGGCCACGGTGCTGGGCGTCCTGCTGGCGCAGTTCGGGTTCCTCGGGCATGACGCGGCCCACCGGCAGATGTTCTTCTCCGCCGCCTGGAACGACTGGACGGCGCGCCTGCTCGCCAGCGCCTTCGTGGGGATGAGCTACGGCTGGTGGAAGGCGCGGCACAACAAGCACCACGCGGCGCCCAACCAGGCCGGCAGCGACCCCGACATCAGCGCAGGAGCGATCGCCTTCACCCGCGAGATCGTGAGCAGCCGAACAGGTTTCGCCGGTTGGTTCGCGCGTCGCCAGGGGTGGTTCTTCTTCCCCCTCCTCACCCTCGAGGGTTTCAACCTCCAGATCTCCAGCCTCCGGACCTTCCTTCAGCCCGGTGCGATCGCACAGCAGCGAACCGAGGCGTCGCTGATGCTGCTCCGGCTCCTCGTGTACCCGGCAGTGCTCTTCCTCGTCATGTCGCCGGTCAAGGCGGCGACCTTCTTCGTCCTGCAGATGGCGGTGTTCGGGGTGTGCCTCGGTGGGTCGTTCGCACCCAGTCACAAGGGCATGCCGATCGTTCCGCCCACCATGAAGATCGACTTCCTCCGCCGCCAGGTACTGATGTCACGCAACGTCCGCGGCGGGCTCGTCGTCGACTTCTTCATGGGCGGGCTGAACTACCAGATCGAGCATCACCTCTTCCCGAGCATGCCCCGGCCGAACCTCAAGCTCGCCCAGCCCCTCGTCCGTGCGTACTGCGCGCAGCACGGTGTGGCGTACACCGAGAAGGGGCTGTTCGAGTCGTACGGCATCGTCGTCGACTACCTCAACAACGTCGGTCTGCGCGCTCGGGAGCCCTTCGCCTGCCCGCTGGTGACCCAGTACCGTACCGAGGCCGCTCCACCACCGCCCACGCCGCCAGCGCCGGCTTCATCATCGCCCACCACCCGCGCCTAGCGAGCCGGCCCGCGTCCCACCCCCGCCGAGACGTCACCAGCGGCCCTGTTCTGTGGGCGTGTCGCGCACCGAGTGACGTCTCGGCGTCGAGGTGCAGTCTCCTTGGTCCGGGCCTCACGGCAGACCACGACGCTCACCGCCCGCTCGACCGCACATTTGCGCCCACTCGACCGCACATTTGCGCCCACTCGACCGGACATATGCGCCCACTCGACCGGACATCTGCGCCCACTCGAGGCGACATTTGCGCCCGGTCGAGGAAGGGTCAGGTGTCGATCTCGGCGGAGTAGGCGACCACGCCGCGGCGCATCGCCCGCACCGCCTCGCGTGCGGTGGCGCGAAGCGGCGTCGGCCCGGCCGCGTCGGCGATCTGCTCCGCCAGGTCGAGGACCTGCTTGACCCACCGGACGAAGTCGCCCGGAGCCAGTTCGACGTCGTCCAGCACGTCCTCGAGCGTTGCGCCGCCGGCCCAGCGGTACGCGGCCCAGGCGAACCCGAGGTCGGGCTCCCGCAGGAAGCTCAGCCGGTGGTCGCGCTCCACCGCGTCGAGCTCGCTCCAGATCGAGACCATGTCGCCGAGCACCTTGCGCACGTCGCCGCCGGGCACTCTCGGCGCCTCGGCGTCGTCGAGGCGTGACTCGTACACGAGTGCCGACAGCACCGCGGCCAGCGCCGGTGCCTCCAGCCCGTCCCACGTGGACCGGCGCAGACACTCCGCAGCGACCAGGTCGAGCTCGCTGTAGATCCGCGACAGGGAGGCGCCCGCCGCCGTCACCTTGTCGCCGGCCAGGTACTCGAGCTCCTCGAGCACCTCGCACACGCGGTCGAACTGCCGGGCGATCGTGTTGGTGCGCTGGTCTATCCGCCTGCGCAGCGTCTCGGTCTCGCGCTGCAGCTTGAGGTACCGCTCGGCCCACCGGGCGTGGTCCTCGCGTTGCTCGCACCCGTGGCACGGGTGGGTACGGATGGCCGCCCGGAGGCGCCGGATGGTCGGGTCGTCCTGGGCCGGGCTCGCGTCGCGGGGAGCACGCGTCGTCTTGATGTCACGGGTGCGCTCCCGAAGCAGCGCGGCCAGGTCGCGTCGTTGCTGCGCGTTGCGGGCGTTGAACGTCTTGGCGACCCGCATGCGCGTCAACGGCTGCACCGGCGTCGGGAAGTCGACCAGTGACAGCCGCCGCGCCTGCCGTTCGGCCGTCAGGACAAGCGGCCGAGGTCCCTCGCGTCCCGAGCGCACCCCGGGGTCGATGACGACCGCGAGACCCGACCAGCGCCCAGCCGGGACGTCGATGACGTCGCCGATGCGCAGCCGGTCGAGGGAGTCGACCGCCGCCTCCCGCCGGTCGCTGCGGTGACGCTTCGACAGGCTCGCCTCCCGGTCGGACAGGGCGCGGCGCAGCTCGGCGTACTCCATGAAGTCGCCGCGGTCGCAGGAGATCGCGTCGGCGTAGCCCTCGAGCGCCTCCTCGGTCTTTCGTACCTGCCGGGCCAGGCCGACGACGGCCCGGTCCGCCTGGAACTGCGCGAACGACGACTCGAGCAGCTCCCGTGCCGTGTCCTTGCCGAACTGGTGCACCAGGTTGACCGCCATGTTGTACGAGGGCCGAAACGACGACCGCAGCGGGTACGTGCGGGTTGACGCGAGTCCCGCGACGGCCGTCGGGTCGAAGTCGGGCGCCCACAACACCACCGCGTGACCCTCGACGTCGATGCCGCGACGGCCGGCCCGGCCGGTCAGCTGCGTGTACTCCCCCGGGGTCACGTCGGCGTGCGTCTCACCGTTCCACTTGGACAGCTTGTCGATCACCACCGAGCGCGCGGGCATGTTGATCCCCAGGGCGAGGGTCTCCGTCGCGAAGACCACCTTCACGAGGCCACGGGAGAAGAGCTCTTCGACGCACTCCTTGAAGATCGGCAGCATGCCGGCATGGTGCGACGAGATCCCGCGGGTCAGCGCCTCGGCCCAGTCCGGGTAGCCGAGGACGTCGAGGTCGGACTGCGGCAGGACCGAGGTCCGGGCCTCGACGAACGCCGTGATCTCGGCGCGCTCGGCCGGGGTCGTGAGCCGCAGGTTGGCGTACAGGCACTGCTGGACCGCCGCGTCGCACCCCTTGCGGCTGAAGATGAACATGATCGCGGGCAGCAGGCCCTCGGCGTCGAGGCGCTCGACCACGTCGGTCCGGCTGGGGACGAGTGCCCGCCCGCTCGGCCGGCGGTACGTGCCGCGCTTGCTGCGGTGGTCGCGGGTCCGCGAGGAGCGCCAGTCGTCTCGGGCGACCTGCGTCAGGCGGGGGTTCACGACCGTCGGTCCGCCCCCACGGTCGGAGTCGGCGTCGGAGAACAGGTCGTACAGCCGCGACCCCACCATGACGTGCTGGAAGAGGGGCACCGGCCGTCGCTCCTCGACCACGATGTCGTTGCTGCCGCGGACGGTGGCCAGCCAGTCCCCGAACTCCTCGGCGTTGGACACGGTCGCCGAGAGCGACACCACCGCCACGGACTCCGGCAGGTGGATGATGACCTCCTCCCACACGGCGCCGCGCGAGCGGTCGGCGAGGTAGTGCACCTCGTCCATGACCACGAACTGCAGGCCGGTCAGCGTGGTCGAGCCGGCGTACAGCATGTTGCGCAGGACCTCGGTGGTCATCACGACGATCGGCGCCTCGCCGTTGATCGTGTTGTCCCCGGTGAGCAGCCCGACACGCCCGGGTCCGTACCGGGCGGTCAGGTCGGCGAACTTCTGGTTGGACAGGGCCTTGATGGGTGTGGTGTAGAAGCACTTGCCGCCGTGCTCCAGGGCGAGGTGGACGGCGAACTCCCCGACCAGCGTCTTGCCGGAGCCGGTGGGGGCGGCGACCAGAACACCGTGGCCGCGCTCGAGCGACTCGCAGGCCCGACGCTGGAAGTCGTCGAGGGTGAAGTCGTAGAGGCGGGCGAAGTCGTCGAGGGTCGTCATCGGCTAGGCGCACCTGACCGGTGTCTGCTCACTCAGGCGAGACTACTGCCCAGTTCTGGAGGACCCTGGCTGACACGGTCTCACAGTGTGATCGACACGCTGAAGGTGTCGGGCCCGGCCGCGACCGAGCGCGCGACGCGGCGCACCGTCTCGCAGACGAGGTTGGCGTCGAACCGTCGACCGGGGACCCCGGCGCAGAGCCTGCCGTCGGCGTCGAGGAGCGCGACCTCGCCGTACTGCCACGCCTGGTGCGCGCTGCGCCGCTCCCGCTCGGGGCAGACCGGCACGGGGTAAGCGGCGTCCACGGCCAGCAGGTCGAGGTCGAGGCGGCGTCCGTCGCGCGCCTCCAACACGCCGGTGACGTGCGGAGCGGCATCGAGCGCGGACGTCGCATGCCAGCTGACGGGCTGGGTCCCGAGCCACTCCGGCAGGTCGAAGGCGTCGATGACCTCGATATGCGGGGACCGCCCGGTGAGGTGAGGCGGAGTCAGCGATCCATCTCGGTGTGCGTGGGCGGCAACGGCTCGGCCGGGGTGACGATCTGTGCCTCAGGCGTGGGCGGCTGCACGACCGGCTGCTGGGTGATCTGGACCGGCGGCACCGCAGTGGCCGCCGTGGCGCCGGTGCTCGTCGGCTTGACGTCGTCGTCGTCGTCCATCAGGCCCTTGGTCTCCGCCTTGAAGATCCGAAGCGCACGCCCGGTGCCACGGGCCATGTCGGGGAGCTTCTTCGCACCGAACAGCAGCATCAGAACAAAAAGGATGATGATGAGCTCTGGCCAGCCAATGTCCGGCATAGGAATCCCTCTTCGTAGACGGGTGGTGCGTACCTTTCTCATCGTACGCCGTGAGATGCGGAGCGTCAGCGCGACGCGGTTACCCCGACCTCGTACAGCGCCAGGGCGTCGTTGGCCCGGCGGCGTACCCGTTCCACCATGGACCGGGGTTCCCGCAGCGTCGCGGCCCCACCGAGTCGCAGCACGAGACGCTCGAGCCAGCCCTCGGAGCTGTAGCGCAGTCCGATGCGCAACGACCCGTCGCCGGCCTCGTGCCGGCTCTCGACCGGGTAGTAGTCGGCGACCCAGCGAGCGGCGGGTTGCAGGTCTATCAGAGCGAGAGGGTCGTCCGGGTCCGGCTGGAAGACGCCACGGGACAGGTCGGTGCGCCGCGCGTCGTGCGGAGGATCGGCCGGGGTGTCGAGGACCGTGAGCTCCAGCATCCGGTCGAGGCGGAACATCCGGACCTCCTCGGCGCGCCGGCACCAGGCCTCCAGGTACGCCTGCCCCTCGGAGAACACCAGCCGCATCGGGTCGATGACGCGGTAGGTCGTCTCGTCGCGGCCGGGCACGTAGTACGTCAGCTGGAGCTGGCGCCCCTCGCGCAGCGCGGTGTCGACCCGCTGCCTGATCTGGGGGTCGACCGCGGTGATGTGGACGTCGACGGCCGCGGCCGTGTCCGCGACGTCGCCTGCGGCCGCCTCCAGCTTCTCGAGTGCCCGGTCGACGGCGTCCCGGTCGCCTGGACCGCCCACCTCGCGCAGCGCCCGCAGCGCGACGATCAGCGCCAGCGCCTCGTGCGGTGCGAGCCGGAGCGGCCGGGTGAGATAGTCGGCGTTGGTGAGCTTGACCGTCCGCTCCCCGTCGAGGGCGTCCATGTCGATGTCGATCATGTCGCCCGTCACCGAGTCCGGCAGGCCGCAGAACCAGAGCACCTTCAGGTCCTTGACGATCTGGGCCGGCGCGACGCCGAAGTCGCGGGCGACCTCGTCGACCGCTATGCCGTCCCGGGCCCGGAGGTACGGGACCAGCGCCAGCATCCGGGCGACCTGGTCCTGCGCGTTGGCGCTCACGGCGCCGCTCCCGCGAGCGCCGACAGCTGACGGACGACCGACTCGCGGACCTCCGGCGGAGCCACGACGACGACGTCCGGCCCGTACGAGAGCAGCTCGTCGGCCAGTGTCTGACCGCTGGCGTACGCCAGCTCGAGCTCGGTCCAGCCGTCGTCCACCGGCCGGCTCCGTGATGCGCGGCGCCGCAGCGGCGCCGCTGTCCCGGCGCGGACGCGGACCGTGGCGGACTCGCGCGGCCGCGGCGGCGCGAGGGACTCCGCCAGACGTCGTAGCTGCAGGTCGGGCGGCGGTGCGTAGCTGTCGGGCGGCCCGATGAACCTGACGTCGCCGACGATCCTCGACAGCCGGAACATCCGCTCGGCGTCACGGTCGCGGTCGTGGCCCACGACGTACCAGTGGCCGTGCCAGGACACGATTCCCCAGGGTTCGAGGTGACGCATGGCCACCTCACCACGGCCGGGGCGCTGGTGCGGGAACTCGATCGGCCGCCGGGTGGTCACCGCCTCGAAGACAGGGTCGAACGCCGGCTCGTCGGTGGCCAGCTGGGGCTCGATGATGGACAGCGCCGACTCGTCGACGTCGACGCCGCCGGCCCGCAGCTTGCGCAGGCCCTGGGTCGTCGCCGTCGCCAGGCTCGCGTGCTGCCAGACCCGGGCCGCCAGCCCCACGACCGCCGCCTCGTCGGCCTCCAGGCTGATCTCGGGCAGCTCGAACCGGTCGCGCCGGATGCGGTAGCCGACCTCGTCCTCGAAGCCTTTCTCGATCGCGCCGACCTCGATCGGGACGCCGAGGATCCGCAGCTCCTCCTTGTCCCGGTCGAACATGCGGTCGAAGGCGTCGTCGCTGAGATCGCGGTAGCCGTCGACGGCGGACCTGATCCGGTCCTTGCTGATGAAGTGGCGACTGACGAGCAGGCAGATGGTGAGGTTCATCAACCGCTCGGATTTCTTCGCCGTCATGGGTCAGCTGGCGGAGACGATGTCGACGGCGAAGATGAGGTCGGCGTTGGGCGGGATGGTCTTGCCGCTGCCCGCGGCGCCGTACCCGAGGGCGCTCGGGATGGTCAGGATCACCCGCGACCCCACCTTCTGCCCCACCAGCCCCTGGTCCCAGCCGGGGATGACATGGCCGGTGCCGATCGGGAACGAGACCGGTGCCTTCCGCGACCACGACTCGTCGAAGACCTTGCCGTCGGGGTAGATCTGCCCGACGTACTCGACGGTCAGCGTCTGACCGGACGTCACGGTGGCTCCGTGACCTTCGCGCAGCACGTAGACGCCGAGCTTCGACACGTGCGGGGGTGTCGAGGCCTTGGCGACGAACTTCTCCGGCTGGTTCTTCTTGTTCAGCACCAGCGTCGGCACGTCGCGGCGCGGGATCGCGACCGGGTTGGTGACCTTGCGGACGTCGACGACGAAGATGAGGCTGTCCCCCTTCTGGATGGTGGTGCCGTTGCCGACGGGGTCGTAGCCGTCCTTGGAGGTGACGCCGATCAGCACCCGGTCACCGGCGTGCGCACCCTTCAAGCCCATCCCGAAGCCGGGGATGACCGAGCTCACGGTGAAGGTGGCGGGCTTGTCGGTACCCACGCCTTTCCAGCTGCTGTCGAACTGCGTGCCGTCGCTGGCGTTGTAGGCGACGTACCCGACAGTGACGAGCGAGTCCGGCTCGACCGCGTCTCCGGTACCGGGGCCCTTGTGCACGACCGTGGACGTCGTCTTCGCGAACCGCAGCGGCGCCTTGAACTTGACCGTCGGCTTCTGCGCCATCGGACCGGAGACCGTGACGTCCTTGAGGGTCGCCAGCGGGGCCTGGACGGTGTTGCTCCCGCTCCCGCCGCCGCAGCCCGTCAGGGCGAACAGCAGTACCAGGATGACCCCGGCTGCCGACCGACGCACGCTGCAACTCCCTCGACGACGCTTCCAATGGGCACGAACGGACAAGCCTAGCCTCACATGGAGTCGATGAGCCTCTCGACGCGTTCGTCGTGGGAGCGGAACGGGTCCTTGCACAGAACGGTCCGCTGCGCCTGGTCGTTGAGCTTGAGATGCACCCAGTCGACGGTGAAGTCACGCCGGCGCTCCTGCGCGCGGCGGATGAACTCCCCACGCAGCCGGGCCCGCGTCGTCTGCGGCGGAACGGACTTCGCCTCGAAGATCGCCAGGTCGCTGGTCACCCTGGCGACGGCCCCGCGACTCTCGAGCAGGTAGTACAGGCCGCGGGTACGGCGGATGTCGTGGTAGGCGAGGTCGAGCTGCGCCACCCGGGCGGAGGTGAGACCGAGCCCGTGCTGGGCCCGGTAGCGCTCGATCAGCCGGTACTTGATCACCCAGTCGATCTCGCGTTCCACCAGGCTCAGGTCCTCGGACTCGACGGCCTTCAGACCGCGCTCCCACAGGTCGAGGGCGGCGTCGACCAGCGGCGTGTGCAGCTCGCGCCGGTCGACGAAGTCGCGCGCCTTCGTGAGGTACTCCGCCTGGATGTCGAGCGCCGAGGCCTCCCGGCCGTTGGCCAGCCGGATCTTGCGTCGCCCGGTCATGTCGTGGGAGATCTCCCGGATGGCCCGGATCGGGTTCTCCATCGTCATGTCGCGCATGACCACGCCCGCCTCGATCATGCGCAGTACCAGGTCGGTACTCGCCACCTTGAGCATCGTCGTGGTCTCGCTCATGTTGGAGTCCCCGACGATGACGTGCAGGCGACGGAAGCGCTCGGCGTCGGCGTGCGGCTCGTCGCGGGTGTTGATGATCGGCCGGGACCGGGTGGTCGCGCTCGACACGCCCTCCCAGATGTGCTCGGCGCGCTGGCTGACCGAGTAGATGGCACCGCGCGGCGTCTGCAGCACCTTGCCCGCGCCGCACACGATCTGCCGGCTGACCAGGAACGGGATGAGCACGTCGGCCAGCCGGCCGAACTCACCGTGCCGCCCGACCAGGTAGTTCTCGTGGCAGCCGTAGGAGTTTCCGGCGGAGTCGGTGTTGTTCTTGAACAGGTAGACGTCGCCGGCGATGCCCTCCTCACGAAGCCTGCGCTCGGCGTCGACGAGCAGACCCTCGAGCACCCGCTCGCCGGCCTTGTCGTGGGTGACCAGGTCGACGACGTCGTCGCACTCCGGCGTGGCGTACTCGGGGTGGCTGCCGACGTCGAGGTACAGCCGGGCGCCGTTGCGGAGGAACACGTTGCTGGAACGGCCCCACGACACGACCCGCCGGAACAGGTACCGGGCGACCTCGTCGGGCGAGAGCCTGCGGGCACCCTTGAACGTGCAGGTGACGCCGTACTCGTTCTCGATCCCGAAGATCCGTCGGTCCACGGTGTCAGCCTAGGTCACAGCGGCGTCAAAGCCGATGGGGTCGTCAGCCCTGTTGCGCGTCGTCGGGGTCGTCGGGCAGGTCACCCAGGACGTCGTCCTCCACAGCGGCGGCCGGAGTCCCCTCGTCCGCTCCGGCCGTCCCGCCCGCCGGCGCCGCCGCGTCGTCCGCCGGCGCGTCCGGGTCGGGCTGGGACGCCGTCGGCATCGCCTGCTCGAACAGCGCCTCGAGCCGCTCACCGGCGATCCGCCGGAACTTGCGGGGCTGGGTACGGGTCCGGTCGAGCAGGGCGACCTCGAGCCGGTCGACGGTGAGGGTACGGGGCTGTACGTCGTCGTGGCCGAGCGCGGCGACCGCGACGTGCAGGGCGCGGACGAGGTCGAGGCCGTCGGCGTAGTGGTCGGCGAGGTAGCCGCTGACCTGCTCGGCGAGGCCGC
>JAWWPH010000464.1:0-9412 GCA_033850875.1 Nocardioidaceae bacterium
AGCGCCGTCAGCCGACCTTGTGCCCCAGGCGCACGCGGACGCGTCGCAACGTGCCGCCGTGCAGCACGGTAAGGGTGACGACGTCGCCGGGGCGGTACGTGCGGATGCTCACGATCAGCTCGACCCCGCTCTGGACGACCGTGTCGTCGATCTTCTTGACCAGATCGCCCTTCTCGATCCCCGCCGCCTGCGCTGGGCTGTTCGCATCCACCTCGGTCACCTTCGCGCCGCCGAAGGCCGGGTCGAGGCTCACCTTCGCGCCGATCACGGGGTACTCGGCGTGACCGCTGGAGATGATCTGTTGCACGGTCCGCGACACCTGGTCGATGGGGATGGAGAAGCCCACGCCGATGCTCCCCGACTGCTGCGTCGACCCGCCGAGGGTCGCTATGGCGGAGTTCACGCCGATCACGAACCCGTCGAGGTCGACGAGCGGACCGCCCGAGTTCCCGGGGTTGATGGCGGCGTCGGTCTGCAGGGCGTTGAGGTACGACGTCTCGCCCTCGCCACCGGCGGTCACCGGCCGGTGGGTCGCGCTGATGATGCCGGACGTCACCGTCGACGTCAGGCCCAGCGGTGAGCCGATCGCCACCACGGACTCCCCGACCTTCACGCGATCCGACGAGCCGATCGCGGCCGGTACCAGCTTCGACGTGTCACCCACCTGGATCACGGCGATGTCGTACGACGGGCTGCGGCCGACGATCTTCGCGATCTGCTTGCTGCCGTCCGGGAGCGAGACCCGGATCTCACCGCCCGGGCCGGCACCCTCGACGACGTGGTTGTTCGTGACGATGCGTCCATCGTGGTCGTACACGAAGCCCGAGCCGGTGACCTCCGTCGCGGAGCTCTGCACGTCGATGGACACGACGCTCGGCAGCACCTTCTGCGCCACCCCGATGACGGGGTTCGCCCCCGCTCCTCCAGCGACGGGTCCGCTCGAGGTGATCACCGGTTGGACCGGACCTCCCGCACTGCTGGAGCCCGCGGGGTCGTCGACCAGCGAGCCGCCGATGGCGCCGCCGGCGATGCCGAGCAGCAGGGACACGACGGCGACGGGCACCAGGATCGACCGTCCGCGAGACGGGCCTGGCGGACCTGGCGGGCCGCCTCCGGCGGGCTGCCAGGAACCGTACGGTGGCGGGCCACCCGGAGGCGGACCCCACGGCGGTCCACCGAAGGGCGCAGCGGGTTGAGGCGGGCCTCCCGGCCGGGGGCCACCCGGGGGCGGACCGCCGTACGCCGACGGCTGCGTCTGGCCGGGACGGTACCCGTACGGAGGACCTGCCGGCGGGTACGACGACATCGGCGGTGGGGGCAACGGCACGGTCGGCGAGTCGGGACGGCGGGCGTCGGGAGCGGGCTCACGCGAGCCCGTCACGCCACCGCCGTACGGCTGGGCCGGCGGCGGCGGGTCCTGACCAGGCGGGGGTTGTGCCACGGGGCTCCTCGATCGCGTCGACCCAAGTGTGCCTCAGCCGGCACCCGAGCGTGACGCGGACCGGGTGATTGGCGCGGGCGGCTGCTCAGCGCGCCGAGTCGAGCGTGCCGGCAAGCCGCTTCAGCCCCGTGGCCAGCCTCTCGCCCGCTCCGACCGGCGCCGGGCCGGCGTGCGGGAGATCGGCGACCACGGCGGTGGCCGTCTCGTCGGGCGCGTCGGTGACCACCGTGTACACCGTGCCGGCCGAGCCCCACACCGCAACCGTCGGAAGACCGAGGCTCACGTAGACCGGGGTGCCGCGGACGGTCCGTCGAGTCAGCCCCGGGATCGCGCCGGACCTCAGGGACCCACGCTGCTCGAAGACGGAGACGTTGGACAGGCCGTCGGAGTACGACGCGCTCATCACGTCGGCGTCGGTCTCCAGCCGGTCCAGCCGGGTGAGCGCGAAACGACCCAACCGCGGCGGGCAGGTCCACCCGTCGTCACCGAGGAGCGGGGCCGACGCCTTCGCCAGCTCGGTCGTCGACGGCGCCTCCAGCTCAGGCGGCAGGTGCGGCAGGAAGCCCACCCGCGACACCTTGAGCCGGGTGAAGGAGCTCGACCGGACGACCCGGCCACCGGCATACATCTGCCGCCGCAGCAGCAGCCCGGTCTCGTTGTCGATCCAGAACCGGGCCGCGACGGCTCCCCCACGGCTGGCCTCGACGATCGTGGCGGGCCGCCCGAGGACCGACGCCGACGACGACGCGACCGAGAGGTCGTAGGCACGCTCGAGCTGCTGCAGCGGCTCACTGGTCAGCCCACCGGAGGCGACCGCCTCGCTCTGGGCCACGAACGTCGCGGTCGCGCCAGCCGGCCGGTCGACCACAGCGAAGCTCGTGCCCTGCCGTGGGGCGTGGTGCACCAGGAGTCGCAGCATGGTGGGCGCTCCGGCATCGAAGGAGTCGACCTCCCGGACTCCGGTGTACGCGAACCTGTCCGGCGCCGACATCGCCCGCCGCAGGACGCGCTCGGCGCGTGCCTCGGTCCCGGTCGAGCCGGTGGGCCGGGCGTCGGGCGTCGTCGACCCGAGGCGGCTCAGCACCTGAGCGGCCGGCTCCGGATCGGCGGCGAGCACGTCGGCCGCGGGATCGGCCAACGGTGCCAGCCCGGTGTCGCCGGCGAAGTCGGCCATGTACTCGTCGACAGGTGGCGTGACGCGGGTGGCGGTGACGTCGGCAGGGCCGCCCACGGCGTACGCCAGGGACAAGACCGCCACGGTCAACGATCCCGCGCCGACCAGAGCCCTACGGACGATCGGACGCAGCACCGCACGCGGCGGACGTGCCTGCGACGCGCGCGGACAACGGCTCCTGCGGCCGGCGACGGTCGCCGAGTCGAGCGACGCGAAGAGGTCGGCCGACGGCTCGACGTCCGACAGCCCCGACATCCGGCGCTTGAGTGCCAGCGTCGCCTCGAGCTCCTGCCGGCACCCCTCGCAGCGACCGATGTGGTGCAGCGCACGGTACCGCGCCGACCCGTGCAGCTCACCGTCGACCAGCGCCGAGATCTTGTGGTGCAGGTGGACATGCGTCATGACGGCCTCCGGTTGGGGGCACCGTCCACTGCTTCGCTCTCGACGGCCCCACCGATGCGACTTCGGGTCGACGTCGGCGCCCGGTGAGTCAGCGCCTTGCGCAACATCGAGCGCCCCCGGTGGATCCGCGACCGCACGGTGCCGATCTTCACGTCGAGGACGGCGGCGATCTCGTCGTAGGACAGCCCCTCCACGTCGCACAACACGACGGCGGCGCGGAACTCGGGCGACAACGACGCGAGCGCCATCTCGATGTCGGGGTCGAACATGTCGTCGGACAAGCCGCTGTCAGGCGCCGGCAGCAGCCCGGGGAGCCTGTCGCCGGCGTCGTCGGGGAGCGCGTCGAACCGGATCCGCTGCCGGCGGCGCGCCTGGTCGAGGAAGAGGTTGGTGGTGATGCGGTGCAGCCAGCCCTCGAAGGTGCCCGGCTGGAAGGTCGACAGCGACCGGAACACCCGGATGAAGACCTCCTGCGTCAGGTCCTCCGCGTCGTGACGGTTGCCGGTGAGGCGGTACGCGAGGCGGTACACGCGGGCCGAGTGCCGGCGGACGATCTCGTCCCAGCTGGGAGCGCTCCACTCCCCCTCGTCGACGGTCGCCTGCATGCCAGAAAGGGTACGTGACCCGCGAGGGCCGGTGAGGTGTCGGAAAGGGTCGCTGAGCGGATAGGCTCGACCGCGATCCGTGCACACCGGCACTGTGACCGGCCTGACCTAGGAGACCGCCATCGCCACCGGACTGAAGCCGACGTCGTTGACGTACGCAGACGAGTTCGTCGCCGAGGACGAGGTTCTCAGCAACGCCAGGAACCGCGCCACCGACGTGCCGGCGGTGCCGATCAGCCCCGGTGGCGGCGCGACCTTGCGCTTCGTCGCGTCGCTGCTGCAGGCGAGGAACGTGGTCGAGGTGGGTACGGGCTGTGGCGTCTCGGGCGTCTGGACGATCCGAGGGATGCGGCCGGACGGGGTGCTCACGTCGGTCGATCTCGAGGCGGAGCACCAGCGACTGGCCAAGCGCGCCTTCGACGAGGCGGGGATCCCCTCTCAGCGGGTGAGGCTCATCCCCGGGGCCGCACTGGACGTGCTGCCCCGGCTGACCGAGGGCCACTACGACATGGTCTTCTGCGACGCCGACAAGCAGGAGTACCCGCAGTACCTCCAGCAGGCGGTCCGACTGCTGAGGCCCGGCGGCGTCGTCGCGTTCGACAACAGTCTGTGGCGCGACCAGGTGGCCGACCCGTCGGCCCGCGACCCGCAGACCGTCGCGGTACGGGAGACGCTTCAGCGCGTCGCCGACGACGAGGCGCTGGTGCCGGTCCTGCTCCCTGTAGGAGACGGGCTGCTGCTCGCGCAGAAGCGCTGAGGACCGACCGTACGGGCTGCTCGGAGCGGCGGTGTGTGCCCGCTCACGGTCCCCGGATCACGACGGGATTTAGGGCAAATCTCAGAAACGAGCCGTATCATTGCGACTCGCGAGCGCAAAGCTCCGCAGCTCAACAGCAACTCTCTAGTATTTTGACGGCAGTAGCAAGGGCTTACGAAAGGCAGTAGCGCGGTGCGGGTACTTGTTCTGGGCGGCGATGGCTATCTTGGCTGGCCGACGGCGATGCATTTGTCGGCGCGCGGCCACGACGTCGCCGTCGTCGACAACTATCTTCGCCGTCAGATGGTGCTCGAGTCCGGCAGCGACAGCCTGACTCCGGTACTCAACCTGCGGCAGCGGGTCGACGCCTGGAAGCAGCTCACGGATCGCACGATCGAGGCGCACATCTTCGACCTGTGCGAGTACGACGCCCTGGACGGGCTGTTCAAGAGCTTCGGGCCCGAGGTCGTGATCCACTACGGCCAGATCCCGTCAGCCCCGTATTCGATGGTCGACCGCCGTCACGCGGTCTTCACCCAGAAAAACAACATCGAGAATAACCTCAACGTCATCTTCACGATCGTCGAGAACAATCCCGACTGCCATCTGGTGAAGCTCGGAACAATGGGCGAGTACGGCTGTCCCAACATCGACATCGAAGAGGGCTACATCGAGATCGAGCACAAAGGCCGTAAGGACACGCTGCCCTTCCCGAAAATGCCGCACAGCTGGTACCACGCCTCGAAGGTGGCCGACTCCACCAACATCCACTTCGCGTCCCGGGTCTACGGGCTGCGTGCCACCGACCTCAACCAGGGCGTGGTCTACGGTGCGCATACCGACGAGACCCTGCTCGACGATCGGTTGCTGACGCGGTTCGACTACGACGAGCAGTTCGGCACGGCGCTGAACCGGTTCTGCCTCCAGGCCGTGATCGGCCACCCGCTGACCGTCTACGGTGCGGGCGGGCAGACCCGCGGGTTCCTCAACATCCGCGACACCCTCGCGTGCGTCGAGCTCGCCGTGCTGAACCCGGCCGAGCGCGGCGAGATGCGCGTCTTCAACCAGTTCACGGAGTCCTTCTCGATCCGTGACCTGGCCGAGGAGGTACAGAAGGCCGCCGTCGCGATCGGTCTGCAGGTCGACATCGCCGAGGTGGACAACCCCCGGACGGAGGCGGCCGAGCACTACTACAACCCGACCCACACGAAGCTGCTCGACCTCGGGCTCAAGCCGACCCTGCTGTCCGACGACCTGGTGACGGACACGCTGCAGACGCTCCTGAAGTACAAGGACCGGGCCATCCTCGACGCGATCGCCCCGCGCACCACGTGGAAGTGAGCGACGACACCGTCCTCGTCAGCGGTGGTGCCGGATTCATCGGCGTCAACCTGGCGCGCGTGCTGGGAGCGCGCGGCTACCGCACCCGCTGCTTCGACAACTTCAGCACGGGTCGTCGCGACGACGCGGTAACGGCCGGGTACGACGAGATCGTGGAAGGCGACATCCGCGATCTCGACGCCTTCACGAAGGCATCGCAGGACTGCCGCTTCCTGGTCCACCTGGCGGCCCAGGCCGGTGTCCCGCTGTCGGTTGCGGATCCCCTCCAGGATTGCGACGTCAACGTGCTCGGCACGCTCAACGCTCTGATCGCGGCCCGTGACACGGGCATCGACGGGTTCGTCTTCGCGTCCTCCAGCGCCCCCCTCGGTGACATCACACCGCCTTCTCACGAGGGCATCGTGCCGCGACCCAAGTCGCCGTACGGGGCGTCGAAGCTCGCCGGAGAGGGATACTGCTCGGCGTTCGCTGGGAGCTACGACCTGGCCACCACCGCCCTGCGGTTCACGAACGTGTACGGGCCGTACAGCTACCACAAGGGCTCGGTCGTGGCGGCGTTCTGCAAGCGGGCCAGCGCCGGCGAGCCGATCGTCATCTACGGCGACGGCTCGCAGACCCGCGACTTCATCTACGTCGACGACCTCTGCAGTGGGATCACCACCGCGATGGAGAGCGGCGCCAAGGGCACCGTCGCGCATCTCGGGTCCGGCGTCGAGACCACGGTCCTCGACGTCGCGCACGAGGTTGCCCGACGCTTCGGCGGCGACGTCGCGGTCGAGCACCACCCGGAGCGGGTCGGCGACGTGCTGCACAGCAACGCCGACATCTCGTACGCACGTGAACGGTTCGGCTTCGCACCGAAGGTCGCGTTGAGCGAGGGGCTCGACCGTACCGTCGCGTGGTTCGAGCAAAGCCCGGGCTGATGGGCCGGCGGGTGAATCTCGTGGGGGTGGCCGCCGCCGTCGCCGCCACGGGCCAGGTCAAACGCGCACGGGCCGGTGCGGCACGGCGCCGGCTCGCCCAGGCTGAGCGCGACACGGCCGTGGAGAACGCACTTCTCGAGACACGTCCGCCGGATCGACCGTTCGTCGCGATCGTGATGTCCGCGTTGAACGAACAGGACTCGATCGCGTCGGTGCTGCACGCACTTCCAGGCAGCCTGTCCGGCCTCGCGGTGCGCACTCTCGTGGTCGACGACGGCAGCACCGACGACACCGCCGCGCTGGCACGCCAAGCCGGTGCCGTCGTCGCGAGGCACCGTCGCAACCTGGGGCAGGGTGACGGGCTCCGGACGGGCTTCGCGCTGGCGCTCGAGATGGGTGCGGCGGTCGTTGTCACGATGGACGCCGACGGACAGCACGACCCGGCCCAGCTCGCAGACCTGCTCGCCCCGATCGTCGGCGACCGGGCGGACTACGTGCAGGGCTCTCGCTTCCTCGGCCGCTACGACGACTCCGGGAGCAGCCGCCATGCGGGCATCAAGGCCTTCACGGCGCTCATCAACGTGCTGGCCGGGATCCGGATCACCGACTGCACGAACGGGTTCCGCGCGATCCGCGCCTCCGGCCTTCGCCGCATGCGGCTCGTGGAGGACCGCTTCTCGGCGTCGGAGATCCTCATCGAGGCCGCCGCCCGCGATCTGCGCATACTCGAGGTGCCGGTACACATCCGCAGTCGCGATGCGGGAGTCAGCAAGAAGCCCGGGGGGCTGCGCTACCCACTCGGCTACCTCGGCGCGATCATGCGGTCCTGGGCGAGGGCGACGCTGCGCCGGTATCCGTCGCGACCCGGCGGCCATCGAAGCGACCCGACCGGCACCGACGCCGCTGCCGGCGACGCTCCCGAGTTGACGGCTGCCGGTTAGGGCCGCCTGACCGATCGTCACCGCGGAGGGCCGTACGCTACCGCCATGAGCGCCTCCATCGGGTCCCCCGAGCCCGGTGTCGCCCGGTGACAGTCCTCCTTTCGCTGCTGCTCTGCATGGTCTTGCCGGGAATCGCCGGCGGTGTCTTCCTCACCTGGTTCTCACCAGACCCCACGCGCTCGGGTGGGTTGTTGACGCGAGCCCTGGCCTGCGGGCTCGTCGCCTGGCTCGTCAGCTCCGGTGTCCTCGTCCGTACCGTCGGACTGACTGCCACGTCGAGCTGGGTCACCGACGGCCTGCTCGCGCTGGGCAGTGGAGCGCTCCTGAGTGCCCCGAGGAGCCGCACCGTGCTCCGCTTGGCGCTGCCCGAGGCCCAGTACCTCGGAGCACTCCTCGCCGTCACAGCGGTCGTGTGGTTCCCGGTCGGCTTCCTCGTGCTGCGGACCAGCTGGGGCCCGATAGGTTCCACGCCCTGGTACTACTGGAGCCTCGCCGCGAAGATCGCCCGAGCCGGCCACGTCCCCTCGCACTCGACGGAATGGGGAACGAAGGTTCCCTTCCTCGACGACTACCACCTCTTCTCGACGGGCACGGCCTTCCTGCTCACTCAAGACAGCGCGGCCGTGCACGTCCTGCAGGCGGTCACCGTGCTGTCCGCCAGCCTGCTGGCCTGCGGCGCTGCGCTCCTGGCCAACGCCTTCGGTGTCGGACGACTGGCCTCGCTCGCCGCCGTCCCGATCGCCGTCGGCACGGGGGTCGGCGCCGCCCGCCTGCCCGCCTACCGGCCCGAGGCGTTCGCCTTCGGGCTCATGCTGCTGCTGGTCGCGGTACTCGTCGACTGGCTGCGTCACCGTGAGCGCGGTTCGCTCGCGGCAGGATGCCTCCTGGCCGCCGTCTTGTCCCAGGTACACGGCATCGCGCTGACCACGGGCGGCATCCTCCTCGTCGCCTCGGCGATCGCGCTCTATCCCCGGAGCCGGGCCCTCCCCTACCTTCGGCAGTGTGCCCTCTCGGGCCTGGCCGTCGTCGCGAGCGTCATTCTCCTCGGCGTGGTGCTGGGAGTGGCCCCCGGGACCGAGCACGCGGGCCGCCTCGGCGACAAGAGTGGTCTGGCGGACCCCACCTGGCGCTTCATCCGTCTCATTCGGGACCTGCCGCCCACGCTGCCTCCCAGCAACGGGGGGCTGGCGAAAGGCGCCGTCTCGAGCGTGTACGAAGGGACCGGACTATGGGTCGGCCTCGTCGCCGCGGCCTGCCTCGTCCTGCTGGTGATGGGTGCGAGACAGCGACTACCGGTGAGCCGGATACTGGCGTTCGCCCTCATCGCCATGCTGGGGCTGGCGGCCGTCGGAGCGATCTTCGCGTTCGGCTGGTCGAGCTATGTCCCTCGCCGCACGGGCGCCCAGCGTCTGGTGGAGGAGGCGACGCTCCTGCTCGGGCCGTGTGCTGCCGGCGCGCTGGCCTGCCTTCGCCTCAGTGGTCGGCTGAAGGCGAGGACGCAGCTGACGTCCGTCACCGTCGTGCTGGTGCTCTGCGCTCTCGGGATCTTCGGCAGCCTGCGGCTCGTCAGCGTCGTCGACGGGCAACGGCCACCGCACAGCGCGGTACAGGCCCTCGCGGCGCTCGACGTCCCCGCACGCGCGGTCGTGCTCACGAACGCGTACACCGAGGGGTACGTCAAGCAGGTGACAGGAGCTCAGGGACTGATCGACGGGCGAGCGCCGTACACCTTCCCGAGCGTGCTCAAACGGGCGAACTCGCTTCTCCGGCAGGCGAAGCAGTTCTACCTGCAGCCGGCACGACACCTCGGGTTCTTGGACAGGGAGCA
>JAWWPH010000591.1:0-2583 GCA_033850875.1 Nocardioidaceae bacterium
TCACGCCCAAGCTCATGGCTAGCGCAGCGTCTCCCGGCATGCTGGCATGCCATAAGGCCGGAAGGCACGCCGCCTAGCATGGTGGCCATCCAGCATGCTAGAGCGGATTGCGGGTCAGTCCGCGGCCGGGTAGCCGGCGAGGCGGAACCAGCCGCGGGCATCCCGGGCGGTGATGGTGGCGAGCGCCGGGCCGAGGGCCGCCTCCAGGGCCTCCCTCGAGCGGGCGCCGACCGCCCGCAGGCGCGTCTTGAGCTTGGACCAGGCTTGCTCGATCGGGTTCATGTCGGGCGAGTAGGACGGGAGGTAGCGGTGGGCGAGCCCGGCGCGGTCGAGCGCCCCGCGGACCGCCTCGGCCTTGTGCGCGCCGAGGTTGTCCATGACCACGAGCGCGTCGGGCCGGTCGCGCAGCGCCGGGATCAGGGCCTCCTCGGCGAAGGCCAGGAACACCGCCGTGCCGGTCGCGGCGGCGACGCCCCGGCTCGCGACCAGGCCGTCGAGCGCGAGCGCGCCGATGACGGTCAGCCGCTCCCACCGGCCCCGCGGCACCTTGCCGACGGCGCGCTCGCCCCTGGCGGCGCGGGCGTAGGGCCGCGTCATGCGGGTGTCGATGCCGGTCTCGTCGATGAAGACGAGGCGGGCGGGGTCGATCCCGGCCGGCTCGGCGCGCCACGCGGCCCGCGCCTCGGCCACGTCCTCCCGATCCCGCTCGGCGGCCTTGACGGTCTTTTCTTCCGCACCAAGCCGAGCGCCCTCAGCGCCCGGCGCAGGGCCGAGGGGCTGCGCCGCACGCCGGCGCGGTCCGCCAGCAGGTCGGCGTACTCGGCGAGCGTCGCGTCGTTCCGCTCGGCGACCAGGGCGGCCAGCGTCGCGGCCTCGCCGCCCACCGGCCGCGTGCCGCCGCGGCGCGGCTTGGGCGCGCGACGCCCCTCCTCGCGGGCGAGCCTGAGCCAGCCCGAGAGCGTGCGCTCGCCGATCCGGTAGACCCGCGCGATCTCGGACTGGCGGCCCTCGCCGGCCTCGTAGGCCGCGAGCGCCCGCTCGCGCAGGTCGGGGGAGTAGGCACGCGGCATCGGTCGCCTCCGGTCGGGGTCAAAGTGACCTCAACCGCCGACCGCGGCGCCGGGTCCGCCGTGGGTCCCGCAATCCGCTCTAGTACTACAGCCGAGGTTCGGACGTTCTGCTCGGGAGGAGGACCGGGCATGACGGAGGTGAGCGAAGCCGAGGGCTGGGCGCGCGGCCTGGACGAGCTGGCGGCGCGGCTCGCGCCGCGGTTCGGGCGGGTCGAGCCGCGCCGCCGGGCGCTGGCCTACCTGCGCGGGCTGCTGGCGCCGGTGGGGCGCAAGAACGGCTGGCAGCTCGCCGAGGCGGCGGGCGACGCGACGCCCGACGGGATGCAGGACTTCCTGGGCCGGATGCGGTGGGACGCGGACGCGGTTCGGGACGACCTGCGGGCCTACGTGGTCGAGCACCTCGGCGACCCCGGCGCGGTGCTGGTGCTGGACGAGACCGGGTTCGTGAAAAAGGGCGCGAAGTCGGTCGGCGTGCAGCGGCAGTACTCCGGCACCGCGGGCCGCGTCGAGAACTGCCAAATCGGCGTCTTCCTCGGCTACGCCAGCCGGCACGGCCACGCGCTGATCGATCGCGCGCTGTACCTGCCGGAGGGCTGGGCGGGGGACGCGGCCCGCCGGGCCAGGGCCGGCGTGCCGGCAGGGATCACCTTCGCCACCAAGCCCGAGCTCGGCCGGGCGATGCTGGAGCGGGCGCTGGACGCGGGCGTGCCGTGCGTCTGGGTGGCGGGGGACAGCGTCTACGGCGCCGACCGCGCCCTGCGGCGGCGGATCGAGGCGCGCGGCGGGCTCGGCTACGTGCTGGCGGTGACCAGCGGCCAGCGGCTGGGCGCCCGGCGCGTGGACGACTGGGCCGCCGGGGTGCCCGTCGGGGACTGGCAGCGGCTGAGCGCCGGCGAGGGCGCCAAAGGCCCGCGCCTCTACGACTGGGCCTTCCTGCCCTACCGCGGCGGAGCCCCGCCCGGCTGGGGGAAGGGCCTGCTGGTCCGGCGCAAGCTCGACGAGCCGGACGAGCTGACCTTCTACCTGACGCTGGCGCCCGAGGGGACGGACCTCGCCACGCTGGTGCGGGTGGCCGGGACCCGGTGGACGATCGAGAGCTGCTTCGAGGCCGCGAAGGGCGAGGTCGGGCTGGACGAGTACGAGGTCCGCTCCTGGACCGGCTGGCACCGCCACGTCACCCTGGCCATGCTGGCGCACGCCTACCTCGCCGTGGTCCGTGAGGCGGCGGTCGGGGGGAGAGGTGGCGCTCGACCTGGCCGCGGAGCCGCTGCCGCTGACCGTGCCGGAGGTGCGTCGGCTGGTGTGGAGGCTGGTCTGGGCACGAGCGCCCGATCCCGACGCCGTCCTCGACTGGTCGCGCTGGCGCCGACGCCACCAGCAGCGCGCCCGCCGCTGCCACTGGCAACGCCGGACCGGCTCGCGTGAACCCCGGCTGTAGTACTAGGCACGGCGAGGACCGGCGCCGCGGTGGCGGGCGTCGCGATCTCGACCTTGCCGTACATCTCGGTCTTGA
>JAWWPH010000368.1:0-3331 GCA_033850875.1 Nocardioidaceae bacterium
CCACGCCAGTCGCGCCTGGTCAAGATCATGAGCGGGCGCCGCAGGACCGTGACGACGAACCCCATCGCCCAGCCCAGCTCGGCCCGCGGCACCCGCCTGGACGTGGTCACGGAGCTCCACCCCGTGCTGCCCGACGGGCCCTCGGCGAGGGACGCCGCCCCCGCACCCGAGATCGCGGCGGCTGGTGCCGCGACGACCCCGGGCAGGTGGCAAGATCGTCGGTGATGTCGTCGCTCACCACTTCTCCCGCATGGACGCTTCTCATTCCTGTCAAGCAAACCACCATCGCGAAGAGCCGGTTGACCGGGTTCGACGCGGTTACCCGGCGACGGTTCGCCGTCGCCTTTGCACAAGACACCGTGACCGCCGCGGTCGCGTGCCCGCAGGTGTGCAGGGTCGTGGTGGTCACCGACGACCCTGTCGGGAACGTCCTTCGCGATCTCTGTGCCGACGTCATCCCTGATGCTCCCAACGCAGGGTTGAATGCCGCGCTGCGGTACGCGGCAGACCATGCCCGCCGCGGCGACGACGGCGCGCCGGTCGCCGCCGTGTCCTCCGACCTTCCGGCGGTTCGGCCCGTCGACCTGACGCGAGCGCTCACCGGGACCACTGCGGGGCGGTGGTTCGTCCCCGACGCTGAGGGCGTGGGGACGACGATGCTGGCGGCGGCACGCGACCAGGAGTGGTCGCCTCACTTCGGCCCGAGGTCGCGAGCCGCGCACCGCGCCCTCGGCATGGTGGAAGTCGATGGGCCTGGGCTCGACCGGCTGCGCCGTGACGTCGACACAGCGGCCGACCTGTCCGACGCGTACCGACGAGGCGTGGGGGCGTGGACGACGGAAGTGCTCGCGGGCCTCGACGAGCTGCGGCCCGCCTGAGCCTCAGCTCTTCTTGGCCGTCCGCTTGGCGGTCGTCTTCTTGGCCGTGGAGGTCGACGTCCCGCTGCGCTTTGCCGCCGTCTTCTTCGCCGTCGTACCCGACGTGGTCTTCTTCGCCGTCGTACACGACGTGCTCTTCTTCGCCGGTGAAGACGTGCGCTTCGACGTGGTCGACTTCGTGGTGCTCTTCTTCGCGGCCGACGACGATGCAGCCTTCGAAGTCGACTTCTTGGCCGTGCTGGCCGTCCCCGACCTCTTGGCAGCGGTGGACGTTCCGGAGGTCCTCGAGTTCGACGTCGACTTCTTTGCGGTGGTCGTCGCCCGCTTCGTCGGTGCCGATGCGGAGGTAGTCGTACGCGCGGTCGCCGTCTTTGCCGCAGCCTTCTTCGCGGTCGCAGCGGTCTCTCTCGGCATCTTCTTGTCGCCCGCGACGTACGCCTTCAGCTCAGCGCCGGCCCTGAACTTCGGAACCGCCGTCTTCTTCGCCCGGGTCCGCTCACCGGTACGAGGATTCCGCACCATGCGCGCCGGGCGGACCACCCTCTCGAAGGCGCCGAAGCCCGTGATGGCGACCTTCTCGCCCCTCGACACTTCCGCGGTGATCGTCTTGACGACGGACTCCAGGGCATGCCGAGCGGCCGACCTGTTCCCTTCGAACCGGTGAGACAGGGTTTCTATCAGTTGGCTCTTGTTCACTGACTTTCCCTTCCGTGAGCCCAGGTCTGCCGAGCACACGCCCGACCCCTGAAAGACGCTAATCATCATAGAAGCGCTAACGCCTTCGACACACCCACTGCGAGCACTTATTTGTGCTCAGAGTCCTTATTTGCCGTGGATTTCGCCGATCCCGGCCGTCAAGTGGTGCCTTATCAGGGAATTGGAGGGGGTGCCGCCGTCACCGCGTGACGGGCTTGTACGACGGCCGACTGGCCTCATAGGCGGCGATGTCGTCGTCATGGCTCAGCGAGATCCCTATGTCGTCGAGGCCCTCGAGCAACCGCCAGCGCGTGTAGTCGTCCAGCTCTATCGGCTCCACGAGATCGCCGGCGCGAACCTCTTTGCGCACAAGGTCAATCGTGATCTCGGTCGCCGGATCCGCATCCACGATTGACCAGAGCCGTTCGGTCGTGGACTCCTCGACGACCGCCGCGAGCAGCCCGGCCTTTCCTGAGTTGCCTCGGAAGATGTCTCCGAACCGGGAGCTGAGCACGACTTTGAACCCGTAGTCCAACAGGGCCCAGACGGCATGCTCGCGCGAGGAGCCGGTACCGAAGTCCGGCCCGGCGACCAGGATGGTGGCGCCCTTGTACAGCGGGGAGTTCAGCACGAAGTCCGGGTCGTTGCGCCAGGCCGCGAAGAGACCGTCCTCGAACCCCGTCCGCGTGATCCGCTTGAGGTACACGGCCGGGATGATCTGGTCGGTGTCCACGGTCCCACGCCGAAGCGGAAGAGCTGTACCGGTGTGGACGGTGAACTTGTCCATGAGATCTCCTCAGTTCCCACCGGCCGTCCGCCGGCGGCTCGGCGTTACAGGTCGGCCGGCGACGACAGGTGGCCGGTGACAGCGGTGGCCGCCGCGACGAGCGGTGACACGAGATGCGTCCGGCCGCCTTTTCCTTGCCTGCCTTCGAAGTTGCGGTTGGACGTCGACGCGCTGCGCTCGCCCGGGCGAAGCTGGTCGGGGTTCATGCCCAGGCACATCGAGCAGCCCGCCCCGCGCCACTCAGCGCCGGCCTCCTTGAAGACGACATCGAGCCCCTCCTGCTCCGCCTGCAACCGGACCCTCGTCGAGCCCGGTACGACGAGCATCCGTACGGAGTCGGCGACCCGACGCCCGGCGACGACCTCGGCGGCCGCACGCAGGTCCTCGATCCGCCCGTTCGTGCACGAGCCGACGAAGACGGTGTCGACCTCGATGTCACGCATCGCCGTACCAGGCGTGAGCGCCATGTACTCGAGCGCTCGCATTGCGGCGATACGTTCGGACTCCTCGCTGATGCCGTCGGGGTCGGGCACACGCCCGCCCAGCGGAACACCCTGACCCGGGTTCGTTCCCCAGGTCACGAACGGGGTGACGGAGCCGGCGTCGATGACGATCTCCTTGTCGAAGCGGGCGTCGGCATCGGAGACCAGCGTGCGCCAGTACGCCACCGCGGCATCCCACTGTGCCCCCGATGGAGCGTGGGGCCGACCGCGCAGGTACTCGAACGTCGTCTCGTCTGGCGCGATCAGGCCGGCCTTCGCACCCCACTCGATGCTCATGTTGCAGATGGTCATGCGGGCCTCCATCGAGAGCGCCTCGATGGCTTCCCCGCGGTACTCGACGACGTATCCCTGGCCGCCTCCGGTGGTCTGCTGGGTGATCAGCGTGAGGACCAGGTCCTTGGCCGTCACGCCGACGGGCAGACGGCCGTTGACGCTGACGGCCATGGTCTTCGGCCGGGCCTGCATCA
>JAWWPH010000380.1:0-2841 GCA_033850875.1 Nocardioidaceae bacterium
ACCTTCAGCAGGAACCGGTCACGCTGTGCCTCGGGGAGCGGGTACACACCCTCGGACTCGATCGGGTTCTGGGTGGCGATCACGATGAACGGGTCGGAGAGCGGGAACGTCTGCCCGCCGATCGTCACCTGACGCTCCCCCATCAGCTCGAGCATCGCCGACTGCACCTTGGCAGGAGCTCTGTTGATCTCGTCGGCCATCACGAAGTTCACGAAGACGGGCCCGAGCTCGACGTCGAAGTTCTCGCTGCTGGTGCGGTAGATCCGGGTACCGACGATGTCGGACGGGACCAGATCCGGGGTGAACTGGATGCGCGCGAAGGTGCCGCCGACGACATCGGCGAAGGTGCGCACGGCGAGGGTCTTCGCCACCCCTGGCACGCCCTCGAGGAGGCAGTGCCCGCGGGCGATCAGGGAGACCATCAGCTGCTCGACCATCTGCTCCTGGCCGACGATGACGCGCTGCACCTCGTGGATGGCCCGCTGGGTCAGCTCGGCGAGGCGTACCTCGGGCGCCGCATGGCGGTCGGCGCTCGTGTCGCTCATCGTCATAGTGCATCCCTTCGGGGCCCCCGACGTCGTACGCTCGTAAGTGTTACAGACCCGCCCAACCCCGAGGCCGCGACCGCGGGAATTCTCGATGCCACACGTCGGAGCGTGATGACCCAGCGGTCACAGGTACCCATCCAGCCTCTGCAGCGCGGGGACCCGCCGATGCTGGGCGACGTGATGCTGCGCGGCAGGCTGGCGTCGTCCGACGCGGGCGTCGTGTTCGCCGGTCAGCTCGTCGACGAGCCGGTGGCCGTGGTCATGTTGTCGGAAGGTGCGGAGGCGGACTCGTTCGCACGTGCCCGTTTCGAGGAGGCCGGTGCGGCCCTGAGCGACACCGAGCCCGGCGGGGTGCTGGCCAGCGAACGCGGCGCCGAGGTCGCACCCTGGTTCGCGGTGCCCGCCGGGGACGGTTGGGTCGGTGGCATCGGCAGGTCGGAATCCCTGCTCGCCGCGGTCACCCTTGCCGACGTCGCCCCCGTGGGCCAGGTGAACGGGCCGGAGTTCCGGCCGCACTGGTTCCGGCGCCGCGGGGCCGGTCGCTGGAGGATCTGGCCTCTTCCCTGGCCGGCGTCGCTGACCGCCGCTGCACGGTGGACTCTCGTCGCCGCCTTCGCGCTCATGGTCGCCATCGCGTCGGTGGCGCTGTGGATCGCCGTCCTGATCTTCCACACGCAACCACCGGCACCACGCCCACCGCAGGTCAACCGGACGACCTTGCCGCCGCCGGCACCGATGACCTTGCCGAACCCGTCGCACAAGCCGTCACCGGCACCGGGACACTCGACACCACCGCGGACCTCACGCGGTACGGGCGGTGTTCCCATCCCACCCATCGTCTAGTATGGTCATAGCCATACAGAAAGGTATGGTGATCTCCATACAGGTGGACTCGTGACACGACCCTTCCCGTTCGAGGCGCCCGTCGGTGCTGACGCCCTCATCGACCGGCGCGAGGAGTTGCACGCGCTGCACCTAGCAGCGGCCGACGGCGCGCATGTCCGGCTCGCGGGACCACGCCGTTACGGCAAGACGTCGCTGCTGCTGGCGCACGAGGCCAACCTGCGGGCCACCGGATGGCACACGATCCACGTGGACTTCTACGGAGTGACCTCACTGGCGGAGATCTGTGGCCGCATCGCGACGGGGTACGGCCGGATCAAGGACCACCACGTGCAGTCGCACCTGGAGTCGCTCGGCTCTCGCCTCGGCATCTCCTTGACGACTTCGGGGATCGGGCTCTCGCTCGGCCCGCGGCAGGCACAGCCGAGTCAGGACTCCGTGCTCACCGCGGCTTCGGAGCTGCTCGACATGCCACTGCGGCTGTACGAGCGGGACCGGCGGCCGACCCTTGTCGTCTTCGACGAGTTCCAGGACCTGCTGAGCGCCGGCTCTACCCTCGATGGGCTGCTGCGCTCACACGTGCAGTACCACGCCGACGCCGCGACCTACATCTACGCAGGCTCGCAGCCGTCGCTGATGCGGCGGCTCTTCACCGACCGGGAGCGGCCACTGTACGGGCAGGCCGAGCCGTTGGGGCTCGGGCCGCTTCCCGTCGACGAGGTGCTGGAGGAGCTCTCGGAGCGGTTCGCCTCCATCGGCGAGCATCCGGGCGACGCGTTGGCACCGCTGGTGGTGTCGGGAGCCGGCCACCCGCAGCGCACAATGTTGCTCGCGCACCTGCTCCACCGCGAGCTGGAGATGCGCGCATCGGGTGGGTCGACCCTGCCGGCGGGCCGAGACGTCGAAGGCCTCGCGTTGGCCGACGCCATCTTCGCCATCGCGCTCGGCCAGACCGCGGAGGCCCACCAGGGCAGCTGGGACTCGCTGAGCGCCGGCAAGAAAGCCGTGCTGGCGGCGCTGGCCGACGGGATCCGGCCGACCGGGTCGAGGGCGACCGAGCGCTCAGGGTTGAAGCGCGCCACGCTCCAGTCCGCGCTCAGGGAGCTCGGGCGCGAAGGCCAGCACGTGAGCCGAATCGTCGACGCGGCCACACCCGATGCGGGCGACTGGCGCTTCGTCGACCCGCTCTTCGCGAGCTGGGTCTCGCGGCGAGGCAGCGTCCAGCGCGACTCAGCCCAATGACTCGCCGGAGGGTCGCAACGGTGCCCGCTCCGCCTGGAGCTGCGTCTGCGTACCGCTGAAGCCGACGGCGCGGTAGATCCTGATGGCCGAGTACTCCGGGTCGGCCACCATCACGAGCGTACGCGCGCCGAGCTCGTCAAAGCCGTACGTGCTCGCGTAGTGAACCAGCGTGGTCGCCAGCCCCTGCCGGCGGGCGGCGGGATGCGTC
>JAWWPH010000400.1:0-5931 GCA_033850875.1 Nocardioidaceae bacterium
AGACCGTCGTACGCATCCGTGCGCAGCTGCAGGTTCGCCGTGGCGGCCGGGACGAACTCCCGCACGGCAACCCAGTCGCACTCCCCTGGCAGCCCCTGGAACGTACGCACCACCTGGGCCGCCGGCCCGCCGGCGCTACCGTGACAGGCCTTGTAGCGCCGACCCGAGCCGCACGGGCACGGCTGGCGGGGTCCGACGCCGTCCCCGGACCCGACTCCCGACCGCTGCCGGCTACGTGCCTTCTTGGCCACAGCGGCCCCTCCCGCTCAGATCCGGCTGAGGACCCCGAAGACGGTGTTGCCTTCGGCGGCCGCGCGCACACCCCAGTCGCGGGTGAGTGTGTGCACGATACCGAGCCCCCTGCCGCTCGGGGCCAGCGCGGGCGGGTTGCGCAGGGACGGAACGGTCGTCGCGCCGCCGTCGGCGACGGCGATCGACACCGTCGCGTTGTCGAGGGCCATGCTGACCAGCACCTGGCCGTCGGGACGGGGGCGAGCATGCCGGACGGCGTTCGCGAGCAGCTCGGTGAGTACGGCGCAGGCATCGTCGATCGTCGGCTGCGCAACCCCTTCCGCCCGCAGGATCGCGGTCACGTGACCACGTCCGGCGCCCGCCGAGCGTGCAGTGAACGGCAACAGCCAGGACCACTCGCCGACCGCCTGTGTCTGCATGGCTTCCTCGATGTCGCGCCATGGCGTCCATCCGCGTACGCCCCGAACACCCGCTCAACGAAACACCGAGAGGCGAGGTTACGCTGCGTTACCTGAATTCAGATCGGCTGAAACGCGGTGCCGTCACGACCGCTGCGAGCTGCGCTCGCTGAGCTGACGCCGGATCGCCCGGGGGTTGTCGGTGATCACGGCGTCGACGTCGAGGGAGGCGCACAGCTCGAGCTCTGCAGGCTCGTTGACCGTCCAGACGTGCACACTGTTCCCCGCGGAGTGCGCCTTCGCGACGTACTCGGGGTGCGACTTGATGATGTTCATCGACGGGCCGGCCACCCGCGATCCGAGCGGCAGGGTGCCGTCGCGGAACCGGAGCGGCATCCGGTCCATCAGGTAGACCATCTCCAGCGCGGGAGCCATCTCGAGGCAGCGGCGAAGGCTCATCCACGAGAAGCTCATCACGCGCGCGGGTGAGACCTGCCCCCGCTTGGGTCGCGCCCATCCGTAGCGGTCGAGCAGCTCGACGAGGCGACGCTCGACCAGGCCCGCGTAACGGGTGGGGTGCTTGGTCTCGATCGCCAGGTCGACCGGCTGGCCCCAGTCGTGCACGGTGTCGAAGAGCCGCTCCAGGGTCAGGATGCTCGACGTCGGGGGGATCGGCTCGGCGGAGTCGTCGTCGTACTCCTTCCACGGCCGTTTCCACGACGCCCAGTCGAGCTCCTCGAGCTGCTCGAGCTGCTGGCCCGACACCGACCCTGTTCCGTTGCTCGTACGGTCGATCCTCCGGTCGTGGACGCATACGAGGTGGCCGTCGGCCGTCAGCCGGACGTCGCACTCCAGGCCGTCAGCGCCGTCAGCGAGGGCCCGCATGTAGGCGGCCAGCGTGTGCTCGGCCGCCGAGGAGCTCGCGCCACGGTGGGCGATCACCTGTGGGGTCTCGTTGGAGACGGACCAGGCCACGTGAGGGCGGTGTCGCAGGCCCGGTACTCGCAGATCGATTCGCGGCATGCGCAAAACCGTCATATCAACATGGTGGCACGGCTAGATGAACGCGCGCCCTCGCCCCTCCCAACGTCTCATGACACTCTCAGGTCTGCCAGGGGTGGCCGATCGCCGGGCCGGGCGGGTTCGCCGCGGGCGCCTCGCCGGGGCCGCGTACGACGACGGCACCGAGCAGCAGCCCGACCGCGAGCACGACGAAGCCGGAACCGCAGACGACCGTCGCCGTGACGCCTCGTAAGCCCTGCGCCGACTGCGTGGCCGCGCCGGTCACGATCCCGTCGAGCCAGATCCCGACGGCCACGACGGCGACGCCGACCGCCGTCAACGTGAGGCCGGTGAGCAGCAGGCCGCCGCCCGCCGTACGGCGCCGGGTCAGCCGGACGAGCCACAGCGCCACCGCCACGACCACCGTGATGCCCGCCACCACGAGCAGGAAGGTGTCGATGGTGTCGCTGGCGCGGGCGTCGTCCGTCGTCACGGCGCGGCCCGCGCTGAAGTCGGCGAAGATCGCCCGGCGTGCCGTGAACGCCCAACCCGCGTAGGCCAGGCTCACGACGGCCGCCACGACGAGACCGATCAGCGTCGCCGTGCCGTCCGCCGCCGTTGGATGCGTCGGTGCATGACCGGGAGCCGGTTGCGGCTGCGCGTACCACTGGGGCTGGCTGGGCGGGTAGCCATAGTGCGGCGGTGAGCCGCCGGCGGCGGGCGGGTACGCGTACGGGTACGGCGGCCGCGCGGTCCCCCCGGGAGCCGGGTGCGGTCCAGGGCTCGGTGCATAGGGACGCGGGTACGACCCGGGGTCCGGCGCGTACGGGGGCGGGTACGTTCCCGGGGTCGGCGGCGAGTACGTTCCGGGCGGCGGAGCGTAAGGCGGTCCTGGCTGGGCAGCCGGTTGCGGCGAGTACGTGCCGGGCGGCGGAGCGTACGGCGCGCCGGGTTGGGCAGCGGGCGGCGGCAACCCCGGAGGGTACGGCGGCGGGTACGGCAGACCTCCGTCGGGGGCCGATGCGGGCGGCGGCAACGGCGGGTCAGGCGACGGGAGTGGCTGCGACGTGTCCGCGCGAGGCTGCTCGTCGGCGGGTGGTCGCTGCGAGGAGTCCTGGGGCTCGGCTGCTGTCGTCATCGCAAGCCCCCATCGGTGCGTCGGTATCGGCGCGTCGCCTGCGAGCCTAGCCCCGCGGGCCGCCGCCCGAGGTGTCTCGGCAACCTTCACCCCCGAGACGTACGCAGGAAGGCGCCGAAATGGGGGACCGTGAACCGCACGACTCCTCGCTCCTCGGCGTACACGAGCCCCTTCTTGATCAACCCGTCCCGCGCCGGCGAGAGCGACTGCGGGCGTCGTCCGAGACGCTTCGCGACCTCGGCTGTGGAGACGGGTCCGTCGAGGGTGGTCGCGCCGAGTTCGGCCATCGAGCGCATGTACTCGCGCTCTGCGGGCGTCGCACGTTCGAAGCGGGCGCCGAAGAAGCCGATGCCGAGCTCCGACTCGGCCTGCGGGGCTGCGTCGTCGACGTCGCGGCGGGTGATCGGCGTTGCGGGCGCCGTGTCCCAGGTCGCCTTGCCGTAGGCCTGTACGAAGTAGGGGTAGCCGTCGGTCAGCCCGTAGAGACGGTCGAGTGCTTCGTCGTCGTACTCGACGTGCTCCCCCGATGCCGGCACCCGGAGGGCACGGTCGCAGTCCACGCGGGAGAGCCGGTCGATGGAGCGGTAGTGGAACAGTCGTTCCGCGTACGACTTCGACGCCGACAGAGCGGTCGGAAGGTGCGGCAGGCCGGCTCCCACGATCACCAGCGGTGCGCGCTGTTGGCTGATCTCGTGGCAGGCAGCACACAACGCGGACAGCTCGCCCGGCGCGACGTCCTGCATCTCGTCGATGAAGATCGCGACACCGACCGACAGATCCGCGGCGAGATCGGCCACGTCGGCGAAGAGCTCGGTGACGTCGGTCTCGAGGTCGCCCGTGTCGGCGCGGCCCCTGGCGGCCACGACGTCGATGGGCGGGTGCCATCGCTGCCCGCGGCGTTCGCTGACTGTCGTACGCAGCGCGAACGCCTTCACGACGCCGCTGACCCTGTCGACCCGGTCGACGTCGCGGTGGCGATGACCGAGGTCGCGCACTGCCGCATACACCGCCTGCGCCAGCGGACTGCGGATGCCCTGGTCCGGACGGGCCTCGAGCTTGCCGGTGCCCCAGGCGCGGTGGACGGCGCGGCTGCGGAAAGCGTTGAGCAGCACCGTCTTGCCGACCCCGCGCAGTCCGGACAGGACGAGGGATCGCTCGGGTCGACCGCCGGCGAGACGCTGCAGCGTCACCTCGAACTGTTCCAGCTCGCGGTCGCGACCGGCCAGCTCGGGAGGGTGCTGACCCGCGCCCGGGGCGTACGGGTTCCGGATAGGGTCCACGGCTAGCACTCTATGAGCTGGTCTAGGAAAATCGCTAGATTCGGGTAGCGAGTCGTAGCGTCAGGTGCACCGGGTCGGCGAAGTCGGGTCGCGGCCGAGGATCAGGCGACGCGAGGAGAGGCGTCTCCCTCGGCGACCATCGCCCTGCCGGCAGCAGCCCAGGCGTTCATCCCCCCGCTGAGATTCACCGCGTTCCGGCCGAGCGACACCAGGAACGCCGTCGCCGACGCCGAACGGGCACCCACCCTGCAGACGACGAGCACCTGCCGGTCGGGCGGCACCTCCTCGATCCGCGCCGGCAGCTGTCGAATCGGGACGTGGAGAGCCTCGTCGATGTGCCCCGCGCGCCACTCCGCTGGCTCGCGGACGTCGAGGACCACCACATCGCGAGGCAGGGGTGTCGGGACATCGGCGATCTCGACAGCGGGGATATCACGTCTCACGGCGTCCAAGGTAACCGCGGCCGGGGGTCGTCGTTGCCGGTACCGGCGATCCGGGTGACGATGAGGCGATGGACCGAACAGGGGCACCGGGTAGGCGGCGGGCCCGCGCCTGGCGGGGCGCCCGGCAGGGCCTCGCCGCGCTCGTGGCCGCTGTGACGGTCTGCGGCTGCACCGATTCGCAAGCGTCGACGGAGGGGTCACGCCAGACTCGGGCGAGGTCGACGGCAGCCTCGACCTCCTCTCACCCGGCGCCGTCCACGACCTCTGCAGCGCCGACCCTGTCGACGCGGTCCGCCGCCGCCCCACCTCCGCGCGTGGCCCGAAACAGCCTCGAGCCGGCCGTCGTGACCCGGCACCTGGACGCGCCTTGGGGGCTTGCCTTCCTGCCCGGTGGCGGAGTCCTGGTGGGCGAACGGGACCGCGCGCAGATCGTGCTCGTCCATCCAGACGGCTCGAAGCGGCTCGTCAAGCGGGTTCGTGGAGTCCGCTCGAACGGCGACGAGGGCGGCGAGGCGGGTCTGCTCGGCCTGACCCTGTCGCCGCACTTCCGCGCAGACCACCAGGTGTACGCGTACCTGAGCAGCGCGCGCGACAACCGCGTGGTGCGGATGACCTGGCGTCACCACCGGCTCGGCGCCAAGCACGTGGTCTTCAGCGGCATCCCCCGCGGCCTGCACCACAACGGCGGCCGGATCTCCTTCGGTCCCGACGGCATGCTGTACGTGACGACCGGCGACGCCGAGATGCCGTCGCGGGCGCAGAACCGCCGCTCACTGGGCGGCAAGATCCTGCGGATGACGCCCCGCGGCGCGCCGGCTGCGGGCAACCCGTTCCCCCACTCAGTGGTCTACTCCTACGGTCATCGCAACGTCGAGGGGCTCGCGTGGGACTCCGCGGGCCGGCTGTGGGCCACCGAGTTCGGCGACCACGCGTACGACGAGCTGAACCTGATCCGGCCCGGGCACAACTACGGCTGGCCGATCGTCGAGGGACGGTCGAGCGACCGCAGGTTCACCAATCCGAAGACGGTCTGGTTGACCGACCACGCCGGGCCGAGCGGCATCACCATCACCCGCGTACACGGCAGGACCGTCGCGTACATCGGCGCCCTCACCGGTCACCGCATCTGGCGGGTCGTGCTCCACGGCCGTCGGGTCGCCGGCAAGCGGGCCCTGTACACCGGCAGGTACGGTCGGATCCGCACGACCGCCGTGGCTCGTGGCTACCTGTGGTTCACCACCAGCAACACCGACGGGCGCGCAACGCCGCACCGGGGTGACGACAAGCTGCTCCGCGTGCGGTTGCGCTGACCCCGGCTACTTCAGCAGCCGCGAGAGCCGCCGGTCGGCGAGAGGTTTGCCGCCCGTCTGGCACGTGGGGCAGTACTGCAGGGACGAGTCGGCGAACGACACCTCACG
>JAWWPH010000436.1:0-2578 GCA_033850875.1 Nocardioidaceae bacterium
GACGGTGTACGCGCAGCCCTTCAACCTCGCCGCCACCTCGACGGTGAAGTTCTTCTCCACCGACAAGGCGGGCAACGTGGAGTCGACCAAGTCGCGGCTGGTACGCATCGACTCCGACGCCCCGTCCGTCGCGATCACCGCCCCGGCGAGCGGCTCGTCGTTCGCCCGACGCTCGACCATCACCATCACCGCGTCGGCCAGCGACACACTCGGCGGTGCGTCCGGAGTCGCCAGGGTGCGGTTCTACCGAGGGACCACCAGCATCACGACCGACTCGAGCGCCCCGTACACCGTCGGCTGGAACACGAAGTCGCTGGCAGCCGGCACGTACGTGCTGACCGCGGTCGCCACGGACGTCGCAGGCAACGTGACGACGTCGGCGCCGGTGAGCATCACGCTGCACTAGCGGCGGCCGGGGGCAGCCCCGGCAGCCGGCCGCGGGGCGCATCATGACGCAGCGTGCCGATGGACCGCGATTGGCGTCACTTTGCGTGAATTCGGTATCCGCGTCGTTTATGGTCGCGGCTGAGGGGACCCCTACAGGAGGCTCAACATGGTGTTCATACTCTGGCTGATCGCCGTCGTGCTCGTGGTCGCCGGCATCCTTGCCATCTTCCGGTCACAGCTCATCATGGGCATCGTGCTGATCGTCGTCGGCTTGCTCGTCGGTCCCGGCGGAGTCAGCATCTTCCACAAGTAGGCCCCTTACAGCCCCGCGGCATCCAGCAGGAACTCGGTGAGCGGGGCGTACAGCGACGGCTCCACGTTGTCGTCGAGGGGGACCGATACGAGTACCCGACCCTCGGCCTCGCCGACGAAGAGGGCGGGGTCGTTGCAGTCCGCGAAACCGACCGAGTCGACACCTGCCTGACCCGCGGCGCCCGCCCAGCCATGGTCGGCGACAACGAGGTCGGGCGGCGCCTCGCCGCGGGCGTCGAGGTCCGCCAGCGCCGCCTGCATCGGCAGTGGCGAATGCGTGTGCCGCGGGCCGTGAGCGCCGATCATCATGGCGACGTCGTCCACGTACCCGATCTCGGCGTTCACGCCGAAGGGCGGCTCGTCGGGATGCCGCCACCCGGCGGCGGGGGTGAGCACGGTGCACCCGGCCCGGTCGAGCGCCGCCGCTACCGCTGTGTGGGTGGGTCGCAGGCCCACCGGGTGGCCGGTGGCGACCAGGACGCGCTCGGCCCGCTCGGCCGCGACGCGAAGCCTGGCCGCCATCGCCTGGAGCCGATCGATGGTCCGGTCCGGGTCGATCGTGTCCTGGCCGAACGTATGACCGGGGTCGGGGGACACGCCGCAGCGGTCCGCCATCAGGGCCAGCACGTCGTCGGCCGTCCAGCGGCCGGTGGGCTGGAGTCCGAAGAGGTACAGCGGCTCGCGCCTGCTCATCCGCGCGAAGTTGCCGAGGTTGTTCTCACGCGAGGTGGCGACCTCACCGGCGATACGAGAGGCGACGAGGTGGTCGCGCAGCTCGGCGACGGTCGGGGTCACGCAGCAACCCTAAGCGGTGGCAGGGCCGTGCTTGGCCGCGGTGCTGAACGGCAGCGCTCCCCACGCGGCTTCGGCGGGGATACGCGCCTCGGCTCAGGGCGTGGAGCGCTCCTTCGGGCGGGGACACGCGCCTCGGCTCAGGGCGTGGAGCGCTCCTCGGCCACGCTGTTGCCACCGTCCACGACTACGCACTGGCCGGTGACGTACGACGACCCGGGCGAGCAGAGCCAGGCGACGGCCGATGCGACCTCGTCCGGTGTGGCGCTGCGGCCGATGGGAGTGACGCGGCCTTCGACAGCCTCGGCCTCGGTCTGCGAACCCGTGGCGATCCAACCCGGCGCGACCGCGTTCACGGTCACCCCGCGCCCCGCCACGTCGACCGCGAGCGCGCGGGTCAGACCGACCATGGCAGCTTTCGCCGCGCCGTAGGCGACATCGGCCTTCATGGCCATCACCGGGCCAGTGACACTCGCCATCATCACGATTCGACCCCAGCCCTGTTCGACCATGATCGGCAGAGACGCCCGGCTCACCAGGAAGGCACTGTCAAGGTTGCGCCGGAAGGACGAGTGCCACCCCGCGAGACTCAGCGCGTCGACGTTGCCGGACGGGAGCTCGGGGTCGCTCACGGAGACCATCCCCGCGTTGTTGACCACGACGTCCAGCCGCCCCCAACGGTCGACGGCCGACGAGACGAGCGTTCCAGCGGCCTCCTCCTGCGTCAGGTCCCCGACGACGCCGATCGCGTCGACACCCAGCGACCGGAGCTCGGCGGCCCGTTGGAGGATGCGATCCGACGTCGCGGCAACCGTCACAGCGGCGCCGAGCTGGCCGAGGAGCACCGCCGACGCGAAGCCGATCCCGGTCGGACTGCCTGCTCCGGTGACGACTGCGACTCTGTCACGAAGGTCGAACGCGGCTGGGATCTCCATCTGACGACTGTGCCACGCCCATCGAGATGGGCGGCTGAGGCCCCTGGATATCGACGGGAGCCAGAGGTGGGTATGGGCCGGAGCCAGGGGTGGGCACCGGCCGGAACCACAGGTGGGTATCGGCCAGAGCCGTACGCATCGACCGGGTCACG
>JAWWPH010000446.1:0-7252 GCA_033850875.1 Nocardioidaceae bacterium
GACGGTGGTACGTCCCTTCAGCCGCGTCCCGTTCCAGTCGAGCCGGAGCAGGTAGTGCAGGGCGTCGAACTCCGGGTTGCTGGTGCCGGGATAGTACGGGTCCTCGACCGGCCTCGAGCGGGCCGACCGAAGTCGGGCCGGGGTCGGCTGGATCGGCCACCGGCGCCCGGTCCTCACGTCGGCGGACGGCGGCAGCGGCGAGAGCGGTGCCCGTGCAGACGCGGACGTGGAGGAGGTGGCGGCCGGTGGTGCCGGTGCCGTCGCACCCGCCCGTTGCACACCGGACGCACCGGAGGTGCAGCCCGCCACGACGGTCAGCGCAGCCGCGACGAGGGCGGTGCCGACGAGGCTTCGCGGTGCCATCGGACGGTGATCTCCTCCGAGCGGCGTGATGGGACTCAACCCTAACCGCCACCGATGGAACCGGTTGTCGGCCGGCTGGGACACAATGGCGGCAACTGCTCGACACGACGGAGGTAGAAATGGGTTTTCTCGACAAGGTCAAGGTGCAGGCCGGCGACCTGCTGGACAAGGCGGTCGACACCGCGGCGAAGAACAGCGACAAGATCACCGAAGGGCTCGACAAGGCCGGGGACTACGTCGACAAGCGGACGAAGGGCAAGTACACCGACAAAATCGCTACCGGCAAGGTCAAGGCGAAGCAGGGGCTGGAGAAGCTGGAGAGCAAGAACGCCGCGAAGCCGGCGCCCCCGCCTGTGCCACCTCAAGCAGACGCCTTCGGGACGTCGTCTCCCGCACCGGGTCCCGACGACGCCGAGCCGACTCCGCCGCCGCTGTCGTAGCAACCGCGGGCCCGACCGGTGCCGCCTGCTGCGCGGTCGACGGTTTCGCGCCCGTGAGAGCGGCGGCTTAGGCTTCGCAGTGTGACGCAACGATTCCGGGTTGTCCCCGCCGCGTACGTGTTCATGCGGCGAGGAGACCAGGTGCTCCTCCAGCTGCGCGACGGCACCGGGTACATGGACGGCTACTGGGCGGCCGCTGCCGCGGGGCACGTCGAGCAGGGCGAGTCGGTGTACGAGGCGGCCGCCCGGGAGGCCCGGGAAGAGGTCGGCGTCACGATCGAGCCCGAGGACCTGCGTCCGCTCTGTGCGATGCACCGCACGCACGGGAACGCCCGGCCGGTCGACGAGCGGGTCGACTTCTTCTTCGAGTGCACGCACTGGCTTGGCGAGCCTCGGATGGCTGAGACGGACAAGGCGGTCGACCTGCAGTGGTTCGACCTGCACGCGCTGCCGGACAACGTCGTCCCGCACGAGGCACGGGTGCTCGACGCCCTGCGAGCCGACGAGCTTCGCGCCGTCATCACCTTCGGGTTCTGAGCGGTCGAGGTCCGCAGCGCCGGTGCTCTGGGGGCCGCCGACGGCTGCGAGGCGGCCGCTAGGAGTCGAAGCCCAGCCCGAGCCGGTCGAGCGTTCGCAGCCAGAGGTTGCGCCGGCCCTGGTTGCGGTCGGCGGCCTTGAGCGCGGCGCGGGTGGCGGTGACGCCCAGCCAGGTGAACGGTTCGGGCGGGAACGGAATCGGCATGGTCTCGACCAAGCCGGTCCGGGTCCGCTCCGTCTCCGCACCGGCCAGCAGGTCCAGCATCACGGCCGCGCCGAACCGGCTGGCGCCGACGCCGAGGCCGGTGTACCCGGCGGTGTAAGCGACCCGGCCACCGTGCGAGGTGCCGGAGAACGCGCAGAACCGGCTGCAGAGGTCGATCGCCCCGCCCCAGGCGTGAGTGAAGCGGAGACCGTCGAGCTGAGGGAACGTCTGGAAGAAGTGCGCCGACAGCAGCTCGAAGGTCGCCCGGCGCTGGTCGAGCGACGGCCTGAGCCCGCGCCTGAAGTGGTAGATCGCGTCGTAGCCACCGAACACGATGCGGTTGTCGGCGGTCAGCCGGTAGTAGTGGAACTGGTTGGCGCTGTCGCCGATGCCCTGCCGGTTGCGCCAGCCGATCGACGCGAGCTGCTCGGAGGTCAGCGGCTCGGTGGCGAGCGCATAGTCGTACACGGGAACGACGAACGGCCTGACCCGGCGGACGAGGGAGGGAAACGCGTTGGTGCCGAGCGCGACCCTTCGGGCGCAGACGCTGCCCGCCCGCGTCGACACCTCGATGACGTCGCCTCGGCGACGCAGGCCGGCGACCCGGCTGTGCTCGTGCACCTGTACGCCGAGGGACTCGGCCGCGTCCGCCAGTCCCCACGCCAGCTTGGCCGGGTGGATCATCACCGTGTCGGGACTCCACAGCCCGGCGAGGTACGTCGGGGACGCGACCTCCGCCCGTACCTCGTCGCGGTCGAGGAAGCGCCCGCCCCCACGCTGCGCCTCGGCGCGGAGATCGGCGACCTGGTAGGGCTCCGTCGCGACGTTGAGCTGACCGCTCGGCTCGAGCTCGCAGTCGATCCCGTAGCGGTCGACCGCGTCCTGCAGCTCGTGCAGGTTCCGGCGGCCGAGCCGCTCCAGCTCCTCGAACTCGTCGGGGAAGCGGCTCAGCCCGTTCGCCGGGCCGTGGGTCAGGCTGGCCTCACAGAAGCCGCCGTTGCGACCGCTCGCCGCCCACGCGAGAGTCTCGGCCTCGAGCAGGATCACGGTGCGGGAGGGATCCGCCTCCTTCGCGAGCAGCGCCGTCCACAGCCCGGTGTAGCCGCCGCCCACGACGACCAGGTCGGACCGGAAGTCTCCGTCGAGGGCGGGCCTGGGGTCTGGGCGGTCCGGGCCGTCGAGCCAGACGGGCGTGCCGCTCGTCGCGGCGAGCGGGTCGCCGGTCGTCAACACGATGCGGTCGTGACGGCACACGCGCCGGCCGGCGGCGGTACCGGCTCCGGGACACCGCGCGTGGGGATGCCGAGCAGGACCGCACCGGCGGGTGCGGTGTCCCTCGGCTGCCAGGCGTCGCCGGCGCGGGTACGGCGTACCGACGTCACCGGCAGGTCGGAGACCAGGTGGTGGGGCGCGGCGTACGTGACCTGGGCCGTCACGACGTCGCCGGGCCGCACGGGCACGCCCCCGAGGGCCTCGAGTGACCCAGGGGTGAAGTGCACGAGCCGGTTGTCGCGGGCCCGACCGGACAGGCGCGACGTCGCGGCGTCCTTGCGGCCCTCGCCGTGCGCCACGAGCACCTCGACCTCTCGGCCTTCGAACGCCTGGTTCTCCCGCCAGGCGATCGCGTCGACGAGCGCGACGAGTCTCTCGTAGCGCTCCTGGACGACCGCTCGGGGCAGCTGCCCCGGCATGTCCGCGGCCGGAGTACCCGGCCGCTTGGAGTACAAGAACGTGTACGCGCCGCTGAACCTGGCCTCCTCGACCAGCGAGAGCGTGTCCTCGAAGTCCGCCTCGGTCTCCCCGGGGAAGCCCACGATGATGTCGGTCGTGATCGCCGCCTCCGGCATCGCGGCGCGGACGCGCTGGAGGATCCCCAGGTACCGGTTGCGGCGGTACGACCGCTTCATCGCCTTCAGCATCGCGTCCGACCCCGACTGCAGAGGCATATGCAGCTGCGGCATGACGTTGGGGGTCTCCGCCATCGCCGCGATGACGTCGTCGGTGAAGTCACGAGGGTGCGGAGAGGTGAACCGGACGCGTTCCAGTCCCTCGATCTCGCCGCAGGCGCGGAGCAGCTTCCCGAACGCGAGCCGGTCACCGAACTCGACACCGTACGAGTTCACGTTCTGGCCGAGCAGGGTCACCTCCACCACGCCGTCGGCGACGAGCGCCTCGATCTCGGCGAGCACATCCCCGGGTCGACGATCCCGCTCGGTGCCGCGTAGCGACGGCACGATGCAGAAGGTGCAGGTGTTGTTGCACCCGACGCTGATGGCCACCCACGCCGCGTACGCGGACTCTCGACGCGCCGGCAGCGTGGAGGGGAAGACCTCGAGCGAGTCGAGGATCTCGATCTGCGCCTCCGAGGCGATCCTGGCCCGCTCGAGCAGGACGGGAAGGCTGCCGACGTTGTGCGTACCGAAGACGACGTCGACCCACGGCGCACGCCGCGTGATCTCCGACCGGTCCTTCTGGGCGAGACACCCGCCGACCGCGATCTGCATGCCCGGCCGGGTGGCCTTGACCGGGGCGAGGTGGCCGAGGTTCCCGTACAGCTTGTTGTCGGCGTTCTCGCGGACGGCACAGGTATTGAACACAACCACGTCGGCGTCTTGGCCGTCGGGTGCCCGCGCGTAGCCGGCGGCGTCCAGCAGGCCCGCGATCCGCTCGGAGTCGTGGACGTTCATCTGGCAGCCGTACGTGCGCACCTCGTACGTGCGCTCGTGTACCCGTGGCTGCATGGCCTTCACCCGCATGCACGCCATCATGTCAGGTGGCGGTCTGCGGCAGCCGGTCGCTCAGACCACCGTGACGGGATGCCGCACGACGGCCCAGAAGAGGTAGCCCTCGTTGTTGAACGGAACGGTGTCGGGCTGGGTGCGGCCGCGCTTGTCGGTGGCGCGGGCCAGCAGCTCGTGGGTGCCGACGGAGGGGGGCACCCACCTCACCTGCCAGTGCGCCCACGAGTACCGGCGGTTGGGGCCACTGAGCTGCGGCGTCTGCCAGGTCGCCCCGCCGTCGAGGCTCACGTCGACCCGCTCGATCGGCGCGGCCCCCGACCACGACCGTCCCCGCAGGGTCACCGGGGACCCTGCAGCGAGCCGAGCACCCCACGGGAGCTCGAACGTGCTGCGCACCGGAACGTCGGTGAGCGGCGGCGCGTCGCCCGGGTACGCGCCGCCCGTCATCCGGTACCAGATGGTGTTCCACGGTGACTGCAGCTGCCGGCTCGACACCTCGAGCTGTCCCAGCCATTTGATGCTGGCGATGCCGACCCAGCCGGGGACCAGCAGCCGTACGGGAGCGCCGTGATCCAGCGGCAGGGGCTCGCCGTTCATCTCCAGGACGAGCATGCAGTCGTCGAGGGCCTTGTGGACGGGAAGCGGACGACGGACCGGGCCGTAGTCGACGCCCCGGTAGACATACGGATCGTCCAGTCCCGTTGCCATCACACTCAGGGCGTCGGATCGCAGGTGCGCCCACCGCAGCACCGACGACAAGCGGACGCCGGACCAGGTCGCCATGCCGATCCCGCCCAGCAGCCACGGCGTGCCGGGAACAGCCATCTGCTGCTGGATGGCGAACAGCGCCCGCCCGTTGCCGGTGCACTCGAGGAACGAGCTGAGCGAGTACGGCGCGAAGTCGCGCAGCTGGTCGAGGCTCAGGGTGATCGGCTCGTCGGCCGTGGGCTCCCCGTCGAGTCCGTCGCCGAAGATCTCCAGTCGATATGTCGCTGGATCGATCCTCGGTGTGCGGGTGTGGTTGCGGACGAAGAAGCGGCTGTTCGCGGTCGCGAACCGCTGCTCGTGTGCCGACTCCCACCGCATCTCGGCATTCGTGTCGTGCTCGATGAACCACTCGCGCGGCAGCGGCTTCGCAATGATCGGGCCGTCCGCGCCCAGCTCCGCACCGACTGGTGCTTCAGCGGGTCGGGCGGCAGGCATGCTCCGGATACTACCGAGACTGGGTGGGATAGCAGCGTTTCGGACGATACCGCCTCATTCCTGGCAGGTCGATCGCGCTCGACGTGCCGTATGACCAGCCCGCCCCGCTCCCGACGTCGTCGCTGCGGCGCGATGGCTGCCCGCTCGCGGCATCGTCCTCTCTTCGGTGGACCGGCTCGGGCGTGGCTGAGCCGCGGATGGCGCCGTAGGTCAGCCCACCTCCGCCTGTTCCACGTCGGCATCGTCGACGTCGGCATCCCGGAAGCCAAGGCCGCCCGAGGAGGAGTCGTCCGACTCGTCGGCCAGCGCCTCCCGCACCACCGCGGTGCACAGCCCGGGGGGATAGCCCTTGCGGGCCAGGGCCGACGCCAGTCGACGGAACCGGGTCGCCCCGTCGAGACGGCGCGTGCCGGCGAGCTTGCGGTCGACGAGGCCGCGGGCGATCGCTCGTTCGCGGTCCGGGTCGATGGCCGAGACCGTCTCCTGGATGAGCTCGTCCGCGATCCCTTTGCGCCGCAGCTCAACGGCCAGAGCCCGCCGCGACAAGCCGCGGGTCGCTTGACGCGACTCCACCCAAGCCTCCGCGAACGCCTCGTCGTCGATCAGCCCGACTTCTTCGAAGCGGTCGAGCACGGTGCGGGCGACGTCCACCGGCACGGCCTTTGCGTCGAGTGCTCGAGCCAGCTCGTCTCGGGAACGCGCCTGACCGGTGAGCTTCGCCAGCAGGATCGTCCTGGCAACCGCCGCCGGGTCTGCCGGCGGGCCGAGGTCACGGTCGGCGTCTACCGGCTCCTCTCGTGCTGAGCGACGCCGAGCCATCAGAAGTCGATGTCAGTAGGCCCGGTTCCAGCGGCGGCGACAGGGTCAGCCTCGAGCGTCGCTCCGATACCGAGCTTCTCCAGGATCCGCTTCTCGATCTCGTTGGCGAGATCGGGGTTGTCGCGGAGGAAGGTGCGTGAGTTCTCCTTGCCCTGCCCCAGCTGGTCGCCCTCGTACGTGTACCAGGCGCCGGCCTTGCGTACGAGCCCGGTCTCGACGCCCACGTCGATCAGGCCGCCCTCGCGGCTGATCCCCTGCCCGTACATGATGTCGAACTCAGCCTGCTTGAACGGTGGCGCGCACTTGTTCTTCGCCACCTTCACCCTGGTGCGGTTGCCGACGAAGTCGGTCCCGTCCTTGAGGCTCTCGATGCGGCGGACATCGAGCCGAACGGAGGAGTAGAACTTGAGCGCGCGACCACCCGTGGTCGTCTCCGGGGAGCCGAACATGACGCCGATCTTCTCGCGCAGCTGGTTGATGAAGATCATCGTCGTACCGGAGTTGCTCAACGCGCCGGTGAGCTTGCGCAGCGCCTGGCTCATCAGTCGTGCCTGGAGCCCGACATGCGAGTCGCCCATCTCGCCCTCGATCTCCGCGCGTGGCACCAGCGCCGCCACCGAGTCGATGACGATGATGTCGAGCGCACCCGACCTGATGAGCATGTCGGCGATCTCCAGCGCCTGCTCGCCGCTGTCGGGCTGTGAGACGAGCAGGGCGTCGGTGTCGACTCCCAACCGCTGGGCGTAGTCGGGGTCGAGCGCGTGCTCGGCGTCGATGAACGCCGCGATGCCGCCCGCCTTCTGCGCGTTGGCGACCGCGTGCAGCGCCACCGTCGTGTTGTGCGACAGAATCCCGTTGGCCAAGAAGCTGTGCGTCTTCGGAAGCATGAGGTCGAACGTCGGCTGTAGCCCGCCGTCGTCTACCGAGATGACCTTCTCGTAGGT
>JAWWPH010000505.1:0-3195 GCA_033850875.1 Nocardioidaceae bacterium
ACCGGCTCCCGCGGCAGCGCGAACGGCCGCCCGAGCGGGCCGACGATGCTCACCGGGTCGTGCGGCTCGCGTGCCGCGAGCCAGGCGGTGCCCGGGCCGGTGGCGGCGAACACGATCTCCACGGTGCCGCCGTAGACGCCAGCGGCCCGCGCCCGGTAGATCGAGAACGCCCGACGCAGCAGCAGGGCCGATGACTGGTCGCCGATGGCGAGCGCCACGAAGTTCCCGGGGTGCGTCCGTTCCGCGACCCCCTCCGCTACGAGCGTGAGGTGGAAGTAGTCGCCGACGCGCTTGTTGGAGAACACCTCGCCCTCGACCTGGAGCGGGCCCCGCGGAGTACCAGGTCCAGGACCGCTCATGCCGACCGCCCGCGTGACCAGCTCTGCAGGGACCGGACCTCGAGGCTGCCGGCCCGCAGCGCCTCGATGCCCTGTACGGTCGCCGCGAGTCCCTGGACGGTCGTGATGCAGGGGATGCGGGTGGAGACGGACGCGGTCCGGATCTCGTAGCCGTCGACGCGCGGGGAGCCGCCCGCCGAGGTGCCGTGGGGCGTGTTGATGACGAGGTCGACCTCGCCGGCGAGGATGCGGCCGACGATCGTTGGCTCGCCGCCCGGCCCGGCCCCCTCCGAGTGCTTGCGGACGACGGCTGCCGAGACGCCGTTGCGGCGCAGCACGTCGGCCGTGCCGGCGGTGGCCAGGATCTCGAAGCCCAGGTCGGCGAGCCGCTTGATCGGGAAGATCATCGAGCGCTTGTCGCGGTTGGCGACCGAGACGAAGGCCCGGCCGGAGGTGGGCAACCCGCCGAACGCCGCCTGCTGGGCCTTCGCGAAAGCCGTACCGAAGTCGGCGCCGAGGCCCATCACCTCGCCGGTCGAGCGCATCTCGGGGCCGAGGACCGTGTCGACGTTGTGTCCCTCCGGGGTCCGGAACCGGTCGAACGGCATCACCGCCTCCTTGACGGCGACCGGCGCCGAGTCGACCGCGTCGGCCCCGTCGCCGGTCGCCGGCAGCAGCCCGACCCGGCGCAGGTCCGCGACCGACTCGCCGAGCATGACCCTGGCGGCGGCCTTCGCGAGCGGCGTGGCCGTCGCCTTCGACACGAACGGAACGGAACGCGAGGCACGCGGGTTGGCCTCCAGCACGTACAGCACGTCGGAGGCGACCGCGAACTGGATGTTGATCAGCCCACGCACCCCCACGGCGTCGGCTATCGCACGCGTCGACGACCTGATGCGGTCGACGTCCTCGCGGCCGAGAGTGATGGGCGGGAGGACGCACGCGGAGTCGCCGGAGTGGATGCCCGCCTCCTCGATGTGCTCCATCACGCCACCGAGGTACAGCTCGCGCCCGTCGTAGAGCGCGTCGACGTCGACCTCGATCGCATCGTCGAGGAACCGGTCGACGAGGACGGGGTGCGACGGCGAGATGAGGGTCGCACGCTCGATGTACGCCTGCAGGGCCTCGTCGTCGTACACGATCTCCATGCCGCGGCCGCCCAGCACGAACGACGGGCGGACGAGGACCGGGAAGCCGATCTCGTCGGCGATCGCCTTCGCCTCCACGAACGACGTCGCGGTGCCGTGCTTCGGTGCCGGCAGGCCCGCCGTGGCGAGTACGTGGCCGAAGGCGCCGCGGTCCTCGGCCAGGTGGATGGCGGCCGGGCTGGTACCGACGATGGGCACCCCCGCGGCGGCGAGCCCGGCCGCGAGCCCGAGCGGGGTCTGGCCGCCGAGCTGAACGATCACTCCGGCGACGGGCCCGGCAGCCGTCTCGGCGGCCACCACCTCGAGGACGTCCTCGAGCGTCAGCGGCTCGAAGTACAGCCGGTCGGAGGTGTCGTAGTCGGTCGACACCGTCTCGGGGTTGCAGTTGACCATCACGGTCTCGTAGCCGGCATCGGACAGCGCCATCGACGCGTGGACGCAGGAGTAGTCGAACTCGATGCCCTGACCGATGCGGTTCGGCCCGCTGCCGAGGATGAGCACGGCCGGGCGGGTACGCGGCTCGACCTCGGTCTCCTCGTCGTACGTCGAGTAGTGGTACGGCGTCAGCGCGGCGAACTCGGCAGCGCACGTGTCGACCGTCTTGTACACCGGCCGGACGCCGAGAGCCCGACGTACACCGCGTACGACCTCCTCGCTCGAGCCGGTCAGCTCGCCCAGCTGGGCGTCGGAGAAACCGTGCCGCTTGGCCCGGCGCAGCAGCTGCGGCGTCAGGACAGCAGCAGACGCCACCTCGCCGGCCACCTCGTCGAGCAGCAGCAACTGGTCGACGAACCAGGGGTCGATGCCGGTCGCGGCGTGCACTTCGTCGACCGTCGCGCCTGCGCGCAAGGAGTCCATCACCACCCGCAGCCTGCCGTCGTGCGGGATGGCGGCCGCGTCGAGCAGGGTCTGCTTGTCGCCCGGCTCCTGCGCCCAGGAGAAGATCGCGTCCGGGTTCTCGAGGGAGCGGAGCGCCTTGTGCAACGCCTCGGTGAAGTTGCGGCCGACCGCCATCACCTCGCCGACGCTCTTCATGTGCGTGGTCAGGACGGGGTCCGCGGCGGGGAACTTCTCGAAGGCGAAGCGCGGGACCTTCACGACGACGTAGTCGAGGGTCGGCTCGAAGCTCGCCGGGGTCTCGCCGGTGATGTCGTTGGGGATCTCGTCGAGGGAGTACCCGATGGCCACCTTGGCGGCGATTTTCGCGATCGGGAAGCCGGTGGCCTTCGAGGCGAGGGCACTCGACCTGGAGACCCGCGGGTTCATCTCGATCACGACCATCTCGCCGTCGACCGGGTTGACCGCGAACTGGATGTTGCAGCCGCCGGTCTCCACCCCGACCGCCCGGATCACCCCGACGGCCATGTCGCGCATCGCCTGGAACTCGCGGTCGGTGAGGGTCATGGCCGGGGCGACGGTGATCGAGTCGCCGGTGTGAACCCCCATGGGGTCGACGTTCTCGATCGAGCACACGATCACGGTGTTGTCGTTGCCGTCGCGCATGACCTCGAGCTCGTACTCCTTCCAGCCGATGATCGACTGCTCGAGCAGTACCTCCGTGGTCGGGCTGGCGGCCAGGCCGGCACCGGCGATCCGGCGCAGGTCGTCGACGTCGTACGCCATCCCGGAGCCGGCGCCGCCCATCGTGAACGACGGCCGGACCACCACCGGGTAGCTGAGCCGCTCGACCCCGGCCAGGCAGTCGGCCA
>JAWWPH010000596.1:0-5222 GCA_033850875.1 Nocardioidaceae bacterium
TGAATTCCGAGCAGATCGAAGACACGCTGGCGATGCTGAACGAAATGGGCATCAACGTCATCGAAAGCGAGGAAAGCGAAAACGAAGAGGGCGAGGAAAACAACGCCCAGGAAGAGGACGAGCCCGAAGGCGGCGACCTCGTCGAAGTCGCGCGCCCGGCGCCTGTCGCGACGCGCACCTCGGAGCCGGCGGATCGCACCGACGATCCCGTGCGCATGTATCTGCGCGAAATGGGCTCGGTCGAGTTGCTCTCCCGTGAAGGCGAGATCGCCATCGCGAAGCGCATCGAGGCCGGCCGCGAAGCGATGATCGCCGGGCTTTGCGAAAGCCCGCTCACGTTCCAGGCGATCATCATCTGGCGCGACGAATTGAACGACGGCAAGGTGTTGCTCCGCGACATTATCGATCTTGAGGCGACCTATGCCGGACCCGACGGCAAGAACACGCCCAAGGTCGACCTTTCCGCGATCGGCGGCGAAGCCCCGGCGACCGCGCCGCGCACCCCACCAGCCGGTCTCGATGGCGAGGGCGAGCAGCCCGCCGGGGAAGAGAATTTCGACGACGAAGACGACATGGAAAATTCTGTGTCGTTGTCGGCCATGGAAGCCGAGCTGAAGCCGAAAGTCCTCGAAACCTTCGACCGCGTCGCCGATGCCTACAAAAAGCTGCGGCGCCTGCAGGATCAGAATGTCGAGAACAAGCTCAAGAACGAGACGCTGACGCCGGCGCAAGAGCGCAAATACAAGACGCTGAAGAAAGAGGTCGTCACCGACGTCAAATCTCTTTCGCTCAACCAGAACCGTATCGATGCGCTGGTCGAGCAGCTCTATGACATCAACAAGCGTCTGATCGGTCACGAGACGCGGCTGCTGCGCCTAGCGGAAAGCAGCGGCGTCGGGCGCGAGGACTTCCTCAAAAATTATCAGACGCACGAACTCGATCCGAAATGGGTCCTGCGCGTCTCAAAACTCGGCTCGCGCGGCTGGCGTGAATTTGTCGGCCGGGAAAAGGACCAGATCAAGGACCTGCGCTCGGAAATCCATTCGCTGGCGACCGAGACCGGTCTCGAAATCCAGGAATTCCGCAAGATCGTTCACATGGTGCAGAAAGGCGAGCGCGAAGCCCGTCAGGCCAAAAAGGAAATGGTCGAGGCGAACCTTCGCCTGGTGATCTCGATCGCTAAAAAATATACGAACCGGGGCCTGCAATTCCTCGACCTTATTCAGGAAGGCAATATCGGCCTGATGAAAGCCGTCGATAAGTTCGAATATCGCCGCGGCTATAAGTTCTCGACTTACGCGACGTGGTGGATCAGGCAGGCGATCACGCGATCGATCGCCGATCAGGCGCGCACGATCCGCATCCCCGTGCACATGATCGAGACGATCAACAAGATCGTGCGCACGTCGCGCCAGATGCTGCACGAGATCGGCCGCGAGCCGACCCCGGAAGAGCTTGCCGAAAAGCTCGCCATGCCGCTCGAAAAGGTCCGCAAGGTCCTGAAGATTGCCAAGGAGCCGATCTCGCTCGAGACGCCGATCGGCGACGAAGAAGATTCGCATCTCGGCGACTTCATCGAGGATAAGAACGCGATCTTGCCGATCGACGCGGCGATCCAGTCGAATCTACGCGAGACGACGACGCGCGTGCTGGCCTCGCTGACGCCGCGCGAGGAGCGTGTGCTGCGCATGCGCTTCGGTATCGGCATGAATACCGACCACACGCTCGAAGAGGTCGGCCAGCAATTCTCGGTGACGCGCGAGCGCATTCGTCAGATCGAGGCGAAAGCGCTGCGCAAGCTGAAGCATCCGAGCCGCAGCCGGAAGCTCAGGAGCTTCCTGGATAATTAACGCGGCTCAGCACGGCTTTTGGCGCGCTGCGTATATCAATCTCGCGCGAGCTGCGCGTAAGGCTCCGCGGCGTAAACAACGCGCCCGCCGAGCAGCGTCAGTACCGACTCAATGCTGCCGATCTCCTCGTCCGCCACGCTCATGTAATCTTTCGTGAGCACGGCCAAATCGGCATATTTGCCGGGCTCCAGCGAGCCGCGCTTGTCGTCGGCATGCGCAAACCAGGCGCTGTTCAGCGTATACATCCGCAGCGCCTCGGCACGGCTCGGATGCTGCGTTTCGCCGATCGCTTCCGTTGCATCAATGGTCTTGCCGTTGATGAACCAGCGCAGCGATACGAACGGGTTGTAGTTCGACACACGATGCGCGTCGGTGCCGGCACCGACCATCAGGCCCATCGCCAGCGCATTCTTCACCGGCGGCGAACGTTGCGCGACCGCAACGCCGAACATCTTTTTGAAGGTGGCCGCGTTGAAATAAAGCGAGTCCTGAACGCCCCACGCCACCCCGAGCGCCTTCATCCGCGCGAGCGAACGATCGGACGCGTCGTAGAGGTGGTCGATCCACCAACGTAGGCCGGCAATCGGTGTCTCGGCATTGACCCGCTCAAGTAGTGTGAGGAGCTTGTCGACGCTGCGTTCGGGATTCCAATGAATCTGAAAGCCCATGCGCTTGGCAGCAGCCCAGCGGATGATCTCTTCCAATTTTGTCATCGCTTCGTCGGTCGGATCGCCGTCGGTCCACGCGGCCCAGGTAACGATCTCGCCAATCCCGGCGAAGCGCAGCATGTCGTCGCCGAAACCCGATGGCATGATCTGCGTCAGCTGCTTGTAATCCTCGAGTTCGGCGCCCGGCTTCTGCGACGAGATCGTGTAGGCAACGCGCACATTCTGCTGCTTGTCCTGCCAGAGCTTGAACAAAGGCTGGTAGCTCGCCGGGCCGACACTGACGCCGGCGGGATCGATGAACCCCGTTACGCCAAGGCGGTTGAGTTCGTGGAAGAAAGCCTTGGTTCCCTCGATCTCCTGCCCGAAGCTCGGGCGGGGTAACTTATTGAACAGCGCAGTGAACGTGACGCCATTGCCTTCGATTTCGCCGGTCGGCTTGCCGGCCTCGTCCTTCACGAGCTTGCCGAATTTCGGCAGGTCGGCATCGCTCGAAATCTGCATTTCCGTCATCGCGCGCGGCGATAGCAAAACCCATTCGTAGAGGTGCTGGATGTAGACAGGATTGTCGGGGGCAGCAGCTACGAGTTCGGCCTGAGTCGGCTTGCGTCGTTCTTTGAACTGGATGCCGGTCCAACCGCCGGCAACGATGATCCAGGTTCCGGGCGGCGCCTTCTGCGCGGCGGCCTTGATGCGCGCGAGCGCTTCCTCGAGGCTCGGCACTCCGATCCAACTGACCTCGATCGCATAGGTGAGCGCGGCGCGAATGCCGTGCAAATGCATGTCGGTGAGACCCGGAATGACGGTGCGGCCGTCAAGATCGACGCGCTGCGTGTTGCTGCCGGCAAGCTTTTGCATCTCGGCTGTGGTGCCGGTCGCGAGAATGCGGCCGTCGCGAATGGCGAGTGCTTCCTTGATGGAGAAGTCTTTGTCGACCGTGAGTACTTTGCCATTGAACAGGATCTGATCAGCCGCTGCCTGGGCGTGGAGCGTCATCGGGCAGATCATCAGGCCGACGCTCAGCGTGGCTAAAGCAACGCGAAGTATTCTCACGACGACGTCCTCCGATTGTTTACAGCGCGGCGACGATATCGGTTTTTGTGAAATCGTCGCCCTTGAACAGCAGCTTCGCCTCATTTGCACGCGCGCACGCGTAGGCGAAACAATCGCCCATGTTGAGGGCTGCCGGGTGGCGTCCTTTACCGAACCGTGCATAGGCATCGGCCGCGAGTTCAAACTCGCGTTCGCCGATTTGAACAAAACGGAATTCCAGCAGCTTGAGCAAAGCGCCAACTCTTTTGCGAGCGAGCACAAGTGGGAAGCCATAGCTGCGACAAATACCGCTAACGCTTTCCCAAGCCGAGACTGCCGAGCATAGGCGTACCGAGTCCCGGTTCAGAGCCTGCACGAGCGGGCCGGCATCGGGCTCTTCCGCGATGACCGCAATCAATGCCGACGCGTCGGCGAAGATCATCAGCTCTCTCCGGAAAGATCGTCGAAGAAGGCCTTGTCCGCCGGCAACCCTGTCGGCGGGGGCATCGGGTTTTCTTTCCAAAACCTTTGGACGCGCTCGATGAGCGGAATCTTGTCGTCTTCACGCTTCAACTCGGCTGCAACGGCCAGCCGAACGGCATCCTGCTTTGATAGCCCGCGGCGTCTGGCGAGCTCGGCGACGAGTTCCGCAGTAGCGTCGTCCTTGATGTAGAGCGGCACGGCTGGATATCCGGTGTAGCCTCGTAGGATATCCAAGGGGTGGCCGGCCCGCAAGTCTGTCCAAGCGCCGTTGACCCCTCCGCTCCGCGATGCACAATCCCGACAAAATCAGAGGGAGCGCCCGTGAGTGAACAACCCGTGCTGGTCGAGGCACGCCAGACCTATCGCATCCTCACACTGAACCGGCCGGCGCGGCTGAACGCCATCACGGTCGATCTGCACCACGCGCTCGCTGCAGCCCTCGACGACGCGGAGGCGGACGCGAACTGCCGCTCTGTCCTCATCACCGGGGCCGGTCGCGGTTTTTGCGCCGGGCAGGATTTGTCCGACGTCGAGCCGCCGCAAGCCGGCAAACAGCCCGACCTCGGGCTTCTCATTGACCGCCACTACAATCCGCTGATCCGGCGCTTGCGGGCCTTCCCGATGCCGGTCGTTTGCGCCGTGAACGGCATCGCGGCGGGCGCCGGCGCCAATATCGCGCTTGCCTGTGACATCGTCCTGGCGGCGCGCTCGGCAAGCTTTCTGCAAGCCTTTGCCAAGATCGGTCTCGTACCGGATTCCGGCGGCACGTTTTTTCTGCCGCGGCTTGTTAACGAGGCGCGCGCGCGAGCGCTCTCCCTGCTCGCCGAGCCGATTCCCGCTCAGACCGCGGCCGAGTGGGGACTCATCTGGAAGTGCGTGGAAGACGCGGAACTGATGAGTGAAGCGCATGCGATGTGCGCGCGTTTTGGCGAAGCGCCGACGCGCTCGTTGGCAATGATCAAGCGCGCGCTCAATGCGTCCGCCGCAAACGATCTCGACGCGCAGCTCGATCTCGAACGCGATCTGCAACGCGAGATTGGGCAGGGCAGCGATTACCTTGAAGGCGTCACCGCCTTTCTCGAAAAGCGCAAACCCGTTTACAAAGGCCGGGCATGAACGCCGATGTTGGAGCCAGCGCGCGGGCAATGGCGCGGGCTTGCGCGAACGCGATGTGGGCGGAAGACGAAGCCTC
>JAWWPH010000135.1:0-6851 GCA_033850875.1 Nocardioidaceae bacterium
GGCTCTTGGGCAGTCCGCTGACCAGCGAGTTGAGCGCCAGGGCGCCGCTGATGCTGTTCACCGCGAACCAGCCGATGCCGGCGGCGAGGGCGTTGATCCCCGCCGGGAGGATGTTGCCGAGGAAGCCGAAGCCGCTACGGCTGAGCACCATCTGGCAGAGCCCGCTCTTCGGACCCCAGGTCGACAAGATCCCGTGTGTGACGGCACCGAGCGCGGTACCGAGGACGATCGCCAGCACGCACTGCCAGAACGTCAGGCCCCAGAAGAGCACTCCCAGGATCCCGACACCGATGGTGGCGAACTCCATGTTCGGCGACGCCCAGGTCCAGACCAGCTGGAGCGGACTGCCGTGGCGCTCGTTCAGCGGGATGAACTCGACACCACCCGGCTCGATCGCCACGACCTTGTCGCCGTAGTCACGGATGATCTCGTCGCCCGACCCGACATTGACCGCAGTAGACATGAGCACATCCTCAAGTGGAAACCCGTCAGCGGGATTGCGCGCTTGTTAACCTAGCGTTTCGACGGCCTCCACGGGAAACGCCTCGGCCGTGACCGCCCACGGCGTTCCGGATCCCATCGGGCTGGGCGCAGCGCGGACACGGTACGTTGATCGGGATGCGCATCGCCACCTGGAACGTGAACTCGATCCGGGCGCGGTTGGACCGGGTCGTGCAATGGCTGCAGGACAACGACGTCGACGTGCTGGCGATCCAGGAGACGAAGTGCCGCGACGACCAGTTCCCGGCCCTCATCTTCGAGAGCATCGGCTACGAGTCGGTCTCCCACGGCACCTCGCAGTGGAACGGCGTCGCCATCGTCTCCAGGGTGGGCATCACCGACATCGAGAGGTCGTTCCCGGGCCAGCCGACGTGGGGCGATCCGCCCGAGATCGAGACCCGCGCGTTGGGAGCGACCTGCGGCGGCGTGCGAATCTGGAGCGTGTACGTCCCCAACGGCCGTCAGCTCGGGCACCCACATCTCGCGTACAAGCTCACGTGGCTGGCCGCCCTGCGGACAGCGGGCGAGGCTTGGCTGGCGGCGGATCCGTCGGCTCAAGTGGCCCTCATGGGTGACTGGAACATCGCCCCGTACGACGACGACGTCTGGGACATCGGGGTGTTCGCCACCTCGACCCACGTGTCCGCTCCCGAGCGCAGTGCGTTCTTCGCCTTGTCCGAGGCAGGGTTCACCGACGTCGTTCGCCCGTACACCCCTGGTCCCGGCGTGTACACGTACTGGGACTACACGCAGCTGCGCTTTCCCCGGCGAGAAGGGATGCGCATCGACTTCTGTCTGGCCAGTCCGGCCCTCGCGACTCGGGTGTCGGGCGCCGCGATCGACCGGCAGGCCCGCAAGGGCAAGGGCGCCAGCGACCACGCCCCTGTCGTCGTCGACCTCTCCTGAGGAGACGCAGCCGAGGCCACGTCACGACGCGCCCGTCATCCGGCAGTCACTTCTCGAGCTCGAGCATGACGTCGCGCTCGTCACGACAGCGCGCCGACCGCCACCTTCAGGTCGCTGACCAGCGCGTCGAACGCCGCCTCGCGCTCCCGCGACCGCAGCACCGCGGACGGATGAGTGGTGGCCAGCAGCCAGTCCGGGAGGCGTTCGGTGCCGGAGATGCCCGCCGGCCAGGGCAGCAGCTGACCGCGGCTCTGCGTGACCTTGAACGAGCGGCCCAGGATCGCCTTGCCGGCCGTGGCTCCGAGGAGCACGACTCCCTGCGGGGCGACCAACGACAGCTCGGCGGTCAGCCAGGGCATGCACGCGGTCATGTGCACCAGGTCAGGCGACTTGTGGATGCGTTGCTTGCCCCGTACCTCGGAGAAGCGGAAATGCTTGACCACGTTGGTACGGAAGACCGCCTCACGGGGCATTCCGGCCGCGTCGAGCGCCTTGACCAGCAGCTGGCCGGCGGGACCGACGAAGGGCTTGCCGACGAGATCCTCCTTGTCGCCGGGCTGCTCGCCGACGAGCATCACCCTGGCGTCCGTCGGCCCATCCCCCACGACCGCCTGAGTCGCGTCCCGGTACAGCTCGCACCCACGGCACTGCTGCGCAGCGCTGCGAAGACTCTCGAGGGTCGGGTGGTCCGGTACGTACGGTGCGGCGCCCGGCGCGTCCACCCCGGCGTCGCCGGCCTTCGCCCGATCCGGGGTCACGCGCCCCTGCCGGCGCCGTGAGACCTCGCCCGCTCCGCGACTCCCCGCAGGTACGCCGCCTGCCCGACGTGCTGCAGACAGTCCTCGATCACGCTGACGAGTCGTACCCGTACGGTGACAGGCGGGTCCCACGAGCGGTCGATGACCTTGTCGAGGTCGGCGACCGGCAGCGACTGGACGTAGTCGAGAGTCTGCCGGTGGACGTCCGCCTGGTAGCCGTCGAGCAACGAGGCCTCGACGACCACCGCTCCGACTTCGTCGCGGTCGTGGCCGTAGCCGGTCGCGGCGGGGTCGAACGGCAGGCCGAACCGCCCGACCCACCCGCGCGAGGTCCACACCTGCTCGAGACCGGCGAGCTCCGACACGTGGTCGTCCTGCACCCGGGCCAGGTGCCACAGCAGCCACGCGACCGTGTTGGCGTCGTCGTCGGGGCGGTAGGTGGCCAGCTCGGGTGTGAGGTCGCTGGTGAGGGACTCCACCGCAGTACGGACGCGCTCGAAGGAGTCCGTCAACAGCGCCCGTACCGCTTCGAGTCCAGCTGTGTCGTTCGCCATCCGATCTCCTCCGTGGGCTGCGAGACGACCACACTGTAAAGGAGGCGGCGATCGCCGCGAGCGACCGGTCCAGGGCGTCTCGGCGGCGCCCGGATGAGGCGCTGGTCGGCAAACCGTGACAGGTTTGCGCCCATGAGCGATGAGCACCGAGAACGCGAGGACAAGTACGACGTGACGTCGGGCTTCGCCCTCCCGGACCTGTCGGTGGACGCCTCCATCGAACGCGTGGAGACGTCCAGGTATGAGCTGGAGGCGACCTACTTCGACACCCCCGAGGGGTTCCTGCAGCGCCATCGGATCACGCTGCGCAGGCGCACGGGCGGTAAGGACGCGGGATGGCACCTGAAGCTGCCGGCCGAGTCGAGCCGGATCGAGATCCACGTCGCGTCCCAGGGCCGGGCGGTGCCCCGCGAGTTGTCTGCCCTGCTGCTCGGCATCCGTCGCGGCCGGCGGCTCTCGCCCACGGTCACGATCTCGACCGTGCGTGAGGCCCACCTGCTCACGGACGGCGACGCAGCCACCGTCGCAGAGGTCGCCGACGACACGGTGCACGTGTTGAGCGCGGACGCCGAAGGTGTGCGCCAGTGGCGCGAGGTCGAGGTCGAGCTCGGACCCGCCGGGGACGAGCACCTGCTGTCGGTCATCGGACAGCGGCTGCGAGAGGCGGGCGCGAAGCCCTCGGCCAGCGTGTCCAAGCTGGCGCGGGCCCGCGGCGACGTGGTACCGGACACGCCCGGGCACAAGCGTCTCGCCGGCCTCGTCGACGACTACCTCCAGGCCCAGTACCAGGCCATCTTCGAAGGGGACCTGGCCCTACGCAGGGAGGTCAACGCTGTCCATCGGACGCGGGTCGCGGTGCGTCGCCTGCGCAGCACCGTGCGGACGTTCGGCAAGCTCTTCGAGTCCGCCGCGGCCGACGCTCTCGAGGCGGAGCTCGTGTGGATCGCCGGCGTACTGGGTGCCGTCCGCGATCTCGACATCCTTCAGGACCGGCTCAACACCGCGGTCGCCACCCTGCCGGGCGAGTTCGTCCTCGGGCCTGTTGCGGGCCGGCTCGAGTCGCGGCTGTCGGCGGACCGGGCCGCGGCGTACCGACGGCTACGCAAGGCGATGAACGGCAAGCGCTACCTGGCCCTGCTCGAGCTGCTGGAGGCATGGCGGGTGGACCCCCCCTTCACGGAGGCCGCGGATGCCCGCCGGGCTGCCGCCTCGACCTACGTAGCAAAGGCCGAGCGCAGGATGCGGAAGCGGCTGCGTGCCGCGCTCGAGCCGGGCGCGCCCGAAGAGCTGTTGCATCGGGCCCGCAAGGCGGAGAAGAGGTACCGCTACGCGTGCGAGCTCGCGCAGCCCGTACTCGGTCAACAGAGCGAGCAGGCGATCAAGAGGGCCAAGAGCCTGCAGAAGCTGCTCGGTGAGTTCCAGGACGCAGTGGTCAGTGCCGACGTCCTGAGACGGCTCGGGGCGACGGCGGGGAGCTCCTCGGGTGAGAACGGGTTCACGTACGGCGTCCTGCTCGCCCAGGAGTGGGAGGTCATGCGGTCCGTTCGCGACGAGGTACGCCGCGACTACGGGTGAGACGCCGACACGGCCCCGGTCGCCGCGACGAGGCGAGGGTGGCACGATAGCGAAACCCACTGAGACAGGAGCCGACATGCCTTCGATCCGGATGACGGGCCGACAACGGGGCGACCGAGCGAGCAGCGGAGCCTCGTGATGGCGAAGAAGCTCCACCCCCTGGGCATCGACATCGGCGGCAGCGGCATCAAGGGTGCGCCGGTCGACCTCGACGAGGGTGTCTTCGCTACCGATCGGCTCCGTATCGAGACGCCGAAGGAGTCGACGCCCGACGCGGTCGCCGACATCGTCGAGCAGATCGCTGACCACTTCAAGAGCGACACCAAGGACTCACCCGTCGGCGTGACGATTCCTGGCGTCGTGACCCACGGCATGGTCCGTACCGCCGCCAACATCGACAAGAGCTGGATCGGTACCGACGCGGAGGCGATGCTCAGCTCCCGGCTGGGCCGGCCGGTTACTGTCGTGAACGACGCCGACGCGGCCGGGGTGGGCGAGCTGCACTACGGAGCTGCCCGCAACGTCAAGGGACTGGTGCTCGTCGCCACCTTGGGCACCGGCATCGGTTCGGCTCTGTTGATGGGCGGCTCGCTGGTCCCGAACAGCGAGCTCGGTCATCTCGAGATCGACGGGCACGACGCCGAGACGCGGGCGTCGTCGGCCGCCCGCGAGAACGAGGACCTCTCCTGGGAGGAGTGGTCGGAGCGACTGCAGCGGTACTTCGCGAAGATCGAGGACCTGCTCTGGCCCGAGTTGATCGTGGTCGGCGGCGGAGTCTCCAAGCACGCCGACCACTACCTCCCGCTCCTGCACCTGCGGGCGCCGATCGTGGCCGCCCAGCTGGGCAATGCAGCAGGTATCGTCGGCGCTGCATGGCTCGCGTCGAACCCCTGATCGACCTTTTTCCAGCCGTCGTCCGGGACGCGGTCGGCGCTCGGACCCTCCCTATTGGACAGGTCCTCCGCTCTTGGCAGCGCGTGCGATGCGCAGCACACTGTTCGGAAGTCGCTGCTGGAGCGCGCGCCAGAAGATGGGTAGGTGCCAGCCGAAAGGTGGGTGTCACGGCTCTTACTCCGACCAGGGCCAGCACGCCAGCGTCGGCATGACAATTAGCCCGAACGAGGAGGCACCACAATGCCGTTGTACATGGACGTCCACACGATTTCCGATGGCGTAGCCGTCGACGACGTCGCCCAGGCTCATAAGGCCGACCTGGAGACGCAAGGTAAGTACGACGTGAACTACCTGCGCTACTGGGTCGACGAGGACCACGGAAAGGTCTTCTGCCTGGTCGAGGCACCGTCAGCGGAGGCGGCATCCACCGTTCACCGCGAGGCTCACGGCCTCGTGGCCGACGAGGTCTTCCAGGTTCAAGAGGGGTCCTGAGCCCTGGGCCTGCCGCCGAAGCGGCGTTGCCGTATCAGCGCGTGACCGGCGCCGGCGTCCACCCGATCGAGGGTGCGTCGCCGGCGACGGTCGGCCACCCGTGCCGGTACCGGATGCGGTCGAGCAGCATGACCCGGCGGATGGCCTGGTTCCCACCGGGGTGGTACGGGTGCCTCCGGTCGATGGCGTGGAAGACCATCCAGTCGTGCCCGGCTCGATCCCGGATCACTGAGTTGTGGCCCGGTCCGGCCCAGCGCCGGTCGGAGTGCAGCATCACGCTGCTGAGCCCGGGCCGCTTGGTCTCGAGCCGGTGGAACGGGCCGGTCGCGTGGTGCGACCTCGCCACCATCGTGGCGTAGTGCGGCGGGTAGGAGCAGCAGTTGTTGCCAGAGTAGAAGAGGTAATACCAGCCGCGGTGGGCGAGCACGAACGGGCCCTCGATTCCGTGCTCGTACGGGCGGTGGATGTGTGACGACCAGCCACGCAGCAGAAGCTTCGGAGAGCCGGCCGGCGCTGCGAGAGTGGTCATGCCGCGCGCAAGACGTGCGGTCACGATGTCACCACCCGATCCCCAGTACACGTGCCATCGTCCGGTACGCGGGTCGCGGAAGACGTCGGCGTCGATGTCGGCGAGCGTCGGCCCGCAATACAGCGGTTTCTTCGTCGACACGAAGGGGCCTGCTGGCTTCCGGGACGTGGCCACGGCAAGGCACAGGCCGAAGTCTGTCGACAGCCGGTTCGGGACGGTCGAGTAGTACAGGTAGTAGCGCCCGTGGCGCCGGACCACCTCGGGAGCCCAGCTCACGACCGCCTTGTCGCCCCACGCCGGCAGCGCGGGAAGCGCGTCGCCGAGGTACCGCCAGTGCACCAGGTCGTGTGACCTCGCGACCTGGATGTTGACGTGCTGACCGGCCTGGTCGCTTTCGGTGCCGTAGGCGTAGTACCACCCGTTGGCCGCCCGGATGACGTCCGGATCCGGGAAGTCGCGGTTCAGGACGGGGTTGCGGTAGCTGTCGGCGTGCGCCGGCCGAGCGGTCGGGGAGCCGCCGGCGGTCGAGGCCGCCCCAGCCAGGAGAGCCGATCCAGCGACGAGTGAGACCAGCAGACGACCGATGCGACTCTTCACCCGCGTACTCCTATCCGATGCCGACGAGGGCAGACGATAACAGGG
>JAWWPH010000176.1:0-11626 GCA_033850875.1 Nocardioidaceae bacterium
CAGGGCCTCGACGGCGAACGCGACGTGGTGCCCGAGCCGGGGCGAGTCCAGCAACGGCGCGACCCGGGCCTTCAGCCTGCCGACGTCGACGGGCCTCGAGCTGTCGAGGGCGGTGAGCACGGGTGCCGGCGCTGCCGGCGGCGCGAGGCGCAACCCTGGACCGGACGCCGGCGGCTGCCCGGGCAGGATCGGGACGCCGGAGCCGGCCGCTGAGGGTGGACCGGAGCCGGAGCCCTGGCTGCGGACGTACGCGGCGACGCCCAGGCCCAGGGCCACCACGACGACCACGCCGACGACCTTCCCGAGGAGAGCCCTGCCGCTCTCGGTGCGGAGGGCGGAGGAGCACCTGCGTCTCGAGCCGCCTCGCCCCGCATGCGTAAAGCGGCTCACGTAGGAGACACTAACTCCTGGGCGATGCCCGGGGCCGCAACAGACGTACCGTTCAACCGACGAGAGTAGGGGTGGAACGTGGACTTCGACGTCACCATCGAGATACCCAAGGGTCAGCGCAACAAGTACGAGGTCGACCACCTGACCGGCCGGATCAAGCTCGACCGGACCCTGTTCACGTCGACGCAGTACCCGGCCGACTACGGCTTCATCGACGACACCCTGGGTCAGGACGGCGATCCGCTCGACTGCCTCGTACTGCTGCCCGAGCCGACGTTCCCGGGGTGCCTGATCCGGGCGCGGGCGATCGGGATGTTCCGGATGACCGACGAGAAGGGCACCGACGACAAGGTGCTGTGCGTGCCGGCCACCGACCCGCGCCAGGAGCACCTCCGCGACATCGACCACGTCGCGGCCTTCGACCGCCGGGAGATCCAGCACTTCTTCGAGGTGTACAAGGAGCTGGAGCCGGGCAAGCGGGTGGAGGGCTCGCGCTGGGTCGGGCGCTCCGAGGCGGAAGCCGAGATCGTCGCGTCACGCAAGCGCCACGACGACCTGTTGGTCTCACCCGCCGAGGAGCATGTCGAACACTGACCAGCCGGCCCCGACGAGACGGACGCGTCAGACGCGGCCGAAGAAGTCCGGCGCCTCCCAGTCGAAGACGCCCGAGATCTTGACCACGTCACCGGTGTGCGGCGCCTGGATCTCCTGGCCGTTGCCGATGTACATGGCCTCGTGGAAGATCGTGTTCGGGTCAGACGGGTTGCTGGCGTAGAAGATGATGTCGCCGGGTCGCATCGCGCTGTAGGAGATGGGGGTAGTGGCGTAGTACTGGGACACCGAGTAGTGCGGCAGGGTGACACCGGCAGCGGCCCAAGCGCCCATCACCAGCCCCGAACAGTCCCAGGAGTCCGGTCCGGCCCCGCCCCAGACGTACGGCTCGCCGAGCTGCGCGTAGGCGAACTTCACTGCGACCTGGGCGTTGCCAGGCTGCGGTGGTGGGCTCGGAGTCGGCGCGGGGGGCGAGGGCTGCGGTGCCGGCGGAGCGGGCGTCGAGCCTCCACCGGTCGCCTGCTGCTGGTGGCGCCGCTGCTCTCGCCGCTGCTCCCGCGCCGCCTGCGCCGCTTGTGCCTGGCGCGCCTCACGGGCCTGTTCGGCCAGCAGCGCCTGCCGCTCGCGCTCGCGTCGCCGCGCCTCACGGCGCCGCTCGAGGCCGCGTTGGCGGGCAGTGGCGAGCGCCACCGACTCGTGCTGCGCCGCAGCGAGCTGCGTCAGCAGGCTTCGGCGCTGCGCGCCGATACTGACCACGGCCGAGTTCTGGGCGGCAACCGCCGACGCTGCCGCTGCCCTCGCCGCGCGCGCCTGACGCCTCGCGGCTCTGGCGGCCGACAGGGACTTGACGGCCGCGGCCCGGTAGACCTTCACGAGTCGCGAGGTGGCGCGCCACTTCTGCAGTCGGGCGTCCAGGGTCTGCGACGAGGTGTCGGCCTGCGACATGTCGCGCAGGAGTCGGTGCGGGCCGTTCGCGCCGAGCGCCATGCTGAACGTCGACAGATCCGAACCGGAGCTGTCGGTCGTGACGAGGTACCCGGCCAACTGGCCCCTGGCGCTCGCCGCGTTGCTCACCGCGAGCACCACTCTGCGCCGGGCAGCCGTGGCGGCGGCCGCCGCGTCATGCCACGCGATCCGGGCGCCGTTGTATGCCTCCGAGGCCTGCTCCGCAGCGATGTTCAGCGCGTTCAGACGCGCGCTGGCCGCTGCCAGCTCCGCCTGGATGTCCTTCACCGACAGCCGCGCCTCGGCCACGTGCCGCTGGGCGGCGTCGACCTGGTGCTGGGAGGGGATGACGGGAGGGTGAGAGTGGCCGGCGCGCGCGACGGGTCCGAGGGTCAGCGTCAGCGCAGCCGAGGCGCACAGCGCCAGCGCCTGAGTGCGAGCTCGTGTCGACACGGTCGGTTCCCTCCGAAGTGATGGTGCGGCGCCCATCGGCTTTCGGCCGACGGGAGACGTACGTATGCGAAGGACGGTAACGACGTTTTCGAGGCCAGTGAACATCTTTCACTTAAAAACCATGCGTCACACGGCGTGTCGGCTTGACGAACTACATTATTGTAATTCTTTAGGCCCTGGTTTAGGTGCTTTTGTCTAGTCAGTGGGAGAGTTGGAGCGCCCGGCCGTCCATGGCGGCGGCCGCCGCTCGCGGAACGCCGCCATCGCGACCCGAGCCTCCTCGGACGCGAACAGCCGGGCCGAGAGCTCGACCAGTCGGCCTGCGTCTGCATCCATGCGCGTGAGCAGCGGAGCGTTCAGCAGCCGTTTCGTCTCCCTGAGCCCCTGGGGAGACGCGCGCAGGAGCCCCGCCAGGAGCGACGACACCGCGGCCTCGATCCCATCCGGCGACACAGAGGCCGTCAGCAGGCCGCAACGGGCCGCCTCGGCCCCGTCGAACGCCTCCCCGGTGAGGTACTTCACGGCCGCCTCCCGCTCGGTGAGCCGACTGCTCGTGGTGAGCGAGATGATCGCCGGAGCCAGCCCGAGCAGCGCCTCCGTGAAGGCGAAAGTGCTGGTGTCGGTGCACACGGCGAGGTCGCAGGCGCCGACCAGCCCGACTCCGCCGGCCCGGACATGCCCCTTCACCACCGCGACGACGGGAGTGGAGAGCGCGACGACCAGCCGCAGCAGACCCAGCAGCGAGTGGGTCGCGTCGCCCATGCCCTGCTCGGCCGCCTCGGACAGGTCGGCACCGGAGCAGAACGTGTTGCCGGTGTGGGTCACGACGATGGCCCGGACGTCGGACCGCGCGTCGGCGGCGTGGAGATGCGCAGTGAGCTCCGCCACGAGCCGGCGTGACAAGGCGTTGCGGTTGGCCGGCGAGTCCAGCGTGATCGTCGCGACGTGGTCGCGAACGTCGAGGCCGACGAGCCCCGGCTGGCTCGTCATGCCGGTGCGGTGTCCTTCCTCGAGCCGTTCGAGGCCTCGTCGCCCACCGCCTCGTCGCCGCCCCCGGACCGGTGCGGTGTCGTGGCGGGCGACGGCTCTGACCCCGGCGGGACCGACCGTGGCGGGAAGACTCCCAGGACTCCGTCACCGGCGTCGGCGAGATAGCGCTGCTTCCGCATCGGGTGCCCGGTCGTACGGCCGCCGATCCACACGCTCAGCAGGCCGATGGTCAGTCCGGCGATGTCGTCGAGGATGTAGTGCCAGCCGAAGTAGATCGTCGAGATGACCGTCACCACGAAGTACACCCACATGGTGATGCGCACCGCGCGACTGCGGATCACGAAGAAGCAGATCAGCGAGGCGGTGAAGACGACCGAGACGTGCAGCGAGGCGAAGGCGGCGACGCTCTGCACCGAGTCGGTGGCGTGCGGATCCTCGATGTAGCTCTGCCGACCCTCGAGAAGCGCGGACTGCAGGCTCGTCACCGCGGTGTTCGGCAGGTCGACGAACGCCTTCGCGTTCGAGATGAACGGGCCCAGCGACGGCACCCAGTAGTAGCTCGCGACCCCGAGCACCCAGTTGATGCACAGCGCCGTGACGTACCAGAAGCCGGTTGCGACGTTCTTCGACCACACGAGCGCCGCTCCCAGGCTGAGAGGCACGAAGAGCACGAAGAAGACGTAGACGTAGGCGAGCAGGTGCGCGGCGATCCCGATGCCGAGGACGTGATGCAGCACCGTCGCCGGGTCGTGCCCGAACGCGAAGGCACGGTCGAGGCTCAGCAGGACCCTGTCGTACTTGACGTGGTAGCGGATCGCGGGGAGGAACCCCTTCAGGTTCCGGTAGCCGACGTAGACGATGTAGAAGCTCATCAGGCCCACCAGGACCAGGGACCACCTGCTGCGGGTCCAGCGCTCGCGCGAGTAGCTCTTGACCGACGCTCTGAAGTTCGTGAACCCCCGGTTGGCGATCAGCGCGCGGGGGACGACGTCGGCGAGGTAGAACAGCAGCACCACGAGCGGCAGCCGGATGTACGACGGCCCGGCGATCCCGTCGGGGTCTCTGACGGGCAGGTTGTACCGGTACGACGTGAGCCAGGTCAAGACGCCGACGCACAGGGCCAGTGCGACGGCAAACCCGTAGGCCCGTCGCGTCATGGAGTGACCCCGTCTTTCGTCTGCTCGGCCGAGATGTCCACTTGCCCTGCCAGCCGCTCGAACCGGCCTCGCCTCGACGAGCCTCCACAGGTACCTGTGTCCGGATAAGGCGTCGGACGACCGCTCGAGGTGGCCCTCGGCGTCCATCCTAGACCCGCGAGAGGTGCTCGAACCGGGCCTCGACGCGACGAACCGCCGCCTTACGAACGAAGGGCGTAGGCTGGTCGTACACGACAGGGGAGCGCCGAGAGCGCTGAGAGTGCGGACGAGCCGCAGACCCTCGCACCTGATCCGGTTCGCACCGGCGTAGGGAGTCGAGCCTCGAGCAGACGACGTCGTCTGCTTCCCCTCCCTGACCAGGGAGGTACTCATGGCAACAGCACCACCAGCAGCAAGGACGACTCGAGGGAGCGGCCGCTCCCGGACCCGATGGCGGACCGTCGAGCTGATGACGGCTGCCGTCATCGGAGTCACCTTCGGCGTCGCCTACTGGGCCTACGACGCCGCCTACACCCCGCTGAGCACGGCGCTCGTCACGCTGTCCGGACCGGCTCTCGGACTCCTCGGTGGTCCGTGGCTCGCGGCAGGAGTGGTGAGTGCTCTCGTGATCCGCCGGCCGGGTGCCGCGCTCCTTGCCGAGCTATTGGCGTCCACCGTCGAGGCGGTGCTCGGCAACGCGTGGGGCTGGACGACCCTGCTTTCGGGCGGCCTGCAGGGTCTGGGGGTCGAGCTGGCCCTCGGTCTCTTCGCGTTCCGCCGCTTCGGGTGGCCCGTCGCGGCGCTGGGCGGGGCGCTGGCCGCGCTCTTCGAGTTCGGCTACGAACGCCAGGCGTACTACGCGTCGTGGACGCTCTCGAACCAGCTCACCTATCTGGCGTTGTTCGCGCTGTCCGGTGCGGTGGTCGCGGGTGTCGGGGGCTGGCTGCTCACTCGTGCCCTCGCGGCCACGGGTGCCGTGGACGCTCTGCCTGCCGGTCGGGCGTCGGCTGCGGCCGCCGTCGACCGCCGACCGGCGTCCACCGACGCGGCGTAGAGGTTGACCGGTGGCGCCACGGTCGAGGTCGAAGGGCTCGGCTGGCGGCCGCTGAGACGACGCCGGCCGGTGTTCTCCGGGCTCGACCTGGTGATCCCGGCGGGACAGCGCGTGCTCCTCGCCGGACCGAGCGGGGCCGGCAAGTCCTCCCTGCTGCGGGCGATCGCGGGCCTGTTGCTGACCGCCGGATCCGGTGAGCTGTCCGGCAGCGTCCGGGTCGGTACGCGCGGGACCGGCGGCGGGCGGGCCGGATGTGTCGGGTTGCTTCTGCAGGACCCGCTGGCCGGCCTGGTCGCCGACACCGTCGGCCGCGACGTGGCCTTCGGCCTGGAGAACTCGCGCGTACCCCGCCACGCGATCTGGCCGCGGGTGCAGGACGCGCTGAGAGACGCCGCCTTCCCCTATCCCGTCGACCATCCGACCGCCGCACTCTCGGGCGGCGAGACCCAGCGACTCGCCCTCGCCGGCAGCCTCGCCTTCGGCGGCGAGGTGATGCTCCTCGACGAACCCACCTCGATGCTGGACCCGGCCGCGGCGGCCTCGGTACGCGACGCCGTCCGGAGAGCCGCCGCGGACCGATCCCGTACCACGGTCATCGTCGAGCATCGGCTCGAACCGTGGCTGGACTTCGCCGATCGGCTCCTCGTGCTGGACGCGGACGGCTCGCTCGTGGCGGACGGGGAGCCGCGGCGCGTGCTCGACGCGCACGGTCCGTGGCTGGCGTCTCGAGGAGTCTGGGTCCCCGGACAGGGCCCGCCACGACCGCTCGGCGTCGGCAGCCGCCTCGTCGAGCCCTATGCCGCCGCCGACGGTGCGCTGGTCCGCGCGGACCGGCTGCGCAAGGAGCTGCCCGCGCCGGCGCCGGCACATCGCTCGCGCGAGAGGGCGGCCAGGACCGTCGCAGTCGACGGAGTGAGCACCTCTGTCGACGCGGGACAGGCTCTGGGCGTCATCGGGGACAACGGCGCCGGCAAGTCGACCCTCGTCTCCCTGCTCGCGGGGCTGGCGCGTCCGACCGCCGGGCACGTGACCGCGCCGGCACTGGGGGGCCGCCAGGGCGACCTGTTCCGCTGGCCGTCGCGGGCCCTCACTGCTCGCGTCTCGTGGGTGCCGCAACTGCCGGAGCACGGGGTCGTCGCGTCCACGGTGCTCGACGAGGTGATCGCCTCGGGGCGGGCCTGTGGTCGCCCCCCGGCGTGGCTCGCCTCCCGCGCCGACGACCTGTTGGAGCAGCTCGGCCTCTCTCAGCTTCGAGAGTCCAGCCCCTACCACCTCTCCGGCGGCGAGCAGCGCCGGCTCATGCTGGCGGCGTCGCTCGTCCACGGGCCGAACGTCGTCGTGCTCGACGAGCCGACCGTCGGCCAGGACAGTCTTACCTGGGCCGCGGTCGTCGGCGTCGTCGGCGCCGCTCGCGACGCCGGTTGTGGTGTCGCGCTGGCGAGCCACGACGCGGATGCGGTCGATGCGGTGGCCGACGGCCGACTGCGGCTCGAGCGCGGCAGGGCGACGCGGTGAGCTCGCGCCTTGGCGCCGGCGGTCCCGGCCCGTTGTCCCTGCTGGCGGGCTGCCTCCTCCCGGTCGTAGGGGCGCTGGCCGTGACGTCGGCCCGTACCGGCCTGGTCGTGGTGGCCGCCGAGGTAGTCGCCTTCGGTGCGCTGGCCCGCGATCTCCCGGCGTCGAGCCGCCGGCTCGCTCTCGGCGCGGTAGCGGCCGTCTCGATCCTCACGTCCACGTGGCTGTACGGCAGCCATTCGGCCGATGCGGCCGCCGGAGCCGCGCTCCGGATCCTGGCGATCGTGACCCCCGCCGCTCTGCTGACTCCACGGATCCGTCCCAGTGAGCTCGGCGACCACTTGGCCCAGCGGCTGGGCCTCCCGGCTCGCGCGGTGGTCGCCTCCGTCGCCGCGCTGCAGAGGCTCGACGCGCTGGGCCGGCAGTGGCAGCAGGTGAGCCGTGCGCGTCGGGCGCGCGGCTACGGCGTGGACGGGAGCCCGGTCAGGCGCCTTCGTGGACTAGCAGGCAGCCTCTTCGCCCTGCTCGTCGTCTCGATGCGGCAGACCGGCCAGCTGGCCGTGGCCATGGACGCGCGTGGCTTCGCAGCCGCGTCCGAGCGGACCTGGGCCGAGCCCGCACCGTGGCGGCTGGGCGACTCGATCGTGCTGGCCGCCGCGTGCGTGCTGGCCGTGTTCCCGTGGTTCTTGCGCTGAGGCACGACATAGGCTGAGCGGTCGTGAGGAACCAGGTGAGGCACGTGGCCGGAGCTCTGCTCGTCGCCGGTCTCGCCGCGCTGGCGTCGTGCACGTCGTCGGGACAGCCGCCCGATGCGGGCGCTGCCCGCGACTCCACGCTGACGAGCAGGACCTCGACCCTGTCGAGGGCCGTTTCGGCGACGGTGCCAGCCCCTGCCGCCACCCGCTCGACGCCCGCGAGCCGACGCTCCCCGACCCGGACCACACGGCCGCCCCGCACCTCGACGGCCGCCCCGCACACGTCGGGCGCTCCTCAGACTTCCTCCGCTCCCCCGACGCATCGCAGCTCTGCGCCGCCGGCGACGAGTCCTGAGCACTCCCAGGGCGCGAGCTCCATGCTGCAAGGCAAGGTGATCGTGATCGACCCTGGTCACCAGCTCGGCAACTCGACGCATCTCAGTCAGATCAACCGGCTCGTGAACGCCGGGGGCTTCATGAAGGCGTGCAACACGACGGGGACCGCGACGGACGGCGGATATCCGGAGGCGACCTTCACGTGGCACGTCGCCCAGGCCCTGAAAGGGCAGCTGCAGGCACGCGGCGCCACGGTCTACCTCACCCGGCACTCGAACTCGTACAGCAGCTGGGGGCCCTGTATCGACGCACGCGGCCGGCTGCCCAACGAGGTACACGCTGACGCCGCCGTCTCCATCCACGGCGACGGGGCGGCTCCCGACGTCCGCGGGTTCTTCGTCATCAGGCCGAGCGACAGGAGCGGCTGGACCTCCGACATCTACAGGTCGTCGGACTCACTGGCCCTGGACGTCAAAGCCGGTCTCGTGCGCGCGGGGGTACCGGTGTCGAACTCCTACGGAGGTGACGGCGACGACGTGCGGGGCGACCTCGGCACCCTCAACTGGAGCGACGTCCCCATCGTCATGGTCGAGCTGGCCAACATGCGCAACCCGAGCGATGCGCAGCACATCACGTCACCGGACTACCGCCGGAACCACTTCGCCCGGGGGCTTCTCACCGGCATCACGTCCTTCGTCCTGCACCGCTGAGTCCCCACTGGGGGCGGTCAGGACGCGGCCGGCTCGATCAGCGCTGCGCGTCCCGTCTCGAGACGGGCCACCGGTACGCGGAACGGCGAGCAGGAGACGTAGTCGAGCTTGATCGACTCGAAGAAGTGGATGGAGGCGGGATCGCCGCCGTGCTCTCCGCAGATCCCGAGGGTCAGGTCGGGCCGCGCCTGCTTGCCCTCCCACGCCGCGATGGACACGATCCGCCCGACACCGGCGACGTCCAGCGTCTCGAACGGGCTCACACCGAAGATCCCGGCCTCGATGTACTGGGGGAAGAACTCCGCTTCGACGTCGTCACGACTGAACCCCCACGTGGTCTGCGTCATGTCGTTGGTACCGAACGAGAAGAACTCGGCCTCGCCCGCGATCGCGGCGGCGGTCATCGCCGCTCGGGGCAGCTCGATCATCGTGCCGATCATGAAGCTGAGGTCCACGTCGACCTCCTTCGACACCTCCTCGATCGTGTCGAGTGCCTGAGCCCGGATGATGGCCAGCTCCTTCACGTCGCCCACGAGGGGCACCATGATCTCGGGGCGGGGGTCGAGCCCGCGCTGCTTCAGCTTTGCGGCAGCTTCGGCGATGGCGCGTACCTGCAGCAGGAAGAGGCCGGGCACCACCAGCCCGAGCCGCACGCCGCGCATGCCGAGCATGGGGTTCTGCTCGTCGTGTCGCCGTACCTCCTTCAGCAGCCTCGCCGCTTCCTCGTCCGGCTTGCCGAGCGCCTCGGCGACCGCCACCTTCACCGACAGCGTGGTGAGGTCGGGAAGGAACTCGTGCAGCGGCGGGTCCAGCAGCCGGACCACCACCGGCAGACCGTCCATCGCCTCGAAGATGCCCAGGAAGTCGTCGCGCTGCAGGGGCAGCAGCTCCTGTAGTGCGGCGTCGCGCTCGTCGGCGTCGCCGGCCAGGATGACGCGCTCGACCACCTTGCGACGCGACCCGAGGAACATGTGCTCGGTGCGGCACAGGCCGATGCCCTGGGCGCCGAAGTCACGGGCGCGCTGCGCATCCTCGGTCGTGTCGGCGTTCGCTCGCACGTGCATCCTCGCGGCGGCGTCGGCGTGCTTCATGACGCGGGCGACGGCCGCGACCAGCTCGGCGTGCTCCGCGTCGAGGTCTTCGTCGCCCGACGGCGTGGTCGACGCCGAGAGGGCGGCCATCACCGCACTCGGAATGACGGGCATCGCGCCTGCGAAGACCTCGCCCGTGGTGCCGTCGATGGAGATCGTGTCCCCCTCGTCGATGTGCTGCCCGTCAGGGGTACGGACCTCCTTGCGCTGGGGGTCGACGCGGAGGGCCTCCACCCCGACGACACAGGTACGACCCATGCCCCGCGCGACGACCGCGGCGTGCGACGTCTTCCCGCCGCGGCTCGTCAGTACGCCCTTGGCGGCGATCATGCCGCGCAGGTCGTCGGGGTTCGTCTCGCGGCGGACGAGGATCACGTCCTCGCCCTTCGCCGCCCACTCGACCGTGGTGGCGGAGTCGAAGGCGACCTTGCCGACGGCCGCTCCCGGGCTGGCGCCCATTCCCTTCGCGATCAGCCCGCGCTCGCCCTCGGTGTCGAACTGGGGGAACATCAGCTGCGCGAGCTGCGCACCCGTGACCCTACGCAGCGCCTCGTCCATGTCGATGACGCCCTCGTCGACGAGCTGTACGGCGATCCGGAACGCCGCCCCCGCCGTGCGCTTGCCGACTCGCGTCTGCAGCATCCAGAGCTTGCCGGCCTCGACGGTGAACTCGATGTCGCACATGTCCTTGTAGTGCGACTCGAGCGTCGACATGATCGACAGCAGCTGCTCGTACGACTCGGGGTCCGCCTCCCCGAGCGCGGTCAGCGGCAGCGTGTTGCGTATGCCCGCTACCACGTCCTCCCCCTGCGCGTTCGGAAGGTAGTCGCCGTAGACGCCCCGGTGTCCCGACGCCGGGTCGCGGGTGAAACACACACCGGTGCCGGAGTCGTCGCCGAGGTTGCCGAACACCATGGAACAGATGTTCACGGCCGTCCCCAGCTCGTCGGGGATGCGTTCCTGCTGCCGGTAGATCTTCGCCCGGTCGGTGTTCCAGGAGGAGAAGACCGCACGCACCGCCATGTCGAGCTGGTCACGGGGGGTCTGGGGGAACTCCGCGCCGGTGCGCTCGGCGATGAGGGACTTGTACGTGGAGACGAGCTTCTGGAAGTCGTCCGCGGACAGGTCGAGGTCGGAGGTGACGCCCAGAGACTCCTTGAGCGAGTCGAGAGGCGCGTCGAACTCCGACCGTTCGACCCCGAGCACGGTCGCGCCGAACATGGACAGCAGCCGCCGGTAGGAGTCCCACGCGAAGCGCGGGTTCTTCGACATCTCCGCCAGGCCCTCGACCGAGGAGTCGTTGAGGCCGATGTTGAGGACCGTCTCCATCATCCCGGGCATCGAGAACTTCGCCCCCGAACGTACAGAGACAAGCAGGGGGTAGTCGGGCTGGCCGAGCCGGCGGCCCATCTCCTTCTCCAGCGCGGCGAGATGTCGGTCGACCTCGGACTCGAGCTCGGGCGGCTCGGCGCCGGTCTCGAGGAAGACCCGGCAGGCGTCCGTGGTGATCGTGAAGCCAGGCGGCACCGGCAGGCCGAGGTTCGTCATCTCCGCGAGGTTGGCGCCCTTTCCGCCGAGCAGCTCGCGCTGTGAGGCGTCACCTTCTGAGAAGTCGAACACGTACCGCGTCATGGTGACACCTTTCGGGTGGTCGGCGGCGAATGTCACCCGCCATTGGTGGACAGCTTGCCCCTGATCGCCGGCGCTGGGTACCGCCTTCGGTTCAACGGGGTCGGCCCGGCGCCGGTACCATTCGTCACCA
>JAWWPH010000282.1:0-2718 GCA_033850875.1 Nocardioidaceae bacterium
CTCGGCCCTGCGGTCGAGCGAGAGCTCACGGAGGAGACCGGTATCTCCGTTCGTGGGATGAGGATCGAGCAGCTCGCAACCTACGGACAGCCCGACCGCGACCCGCGGTCGAGGACCGTCAGCGTCGCCTATCTGGCGGTACTCCCCGACGGGCCCGACCCGGTCGGCGGCGATGACGCCGTCGACGCGCAGTGGCGACCGGTCAGCTGGCTGTTGTCTCGGCGTGATCGGCTCGCGTTCGACCATCGGGTGATCCTGCGCGACGGCGTGGAGCGTGCCCGCGCCAAGCTGGAGTACTCCGCGATCGGCACGTCGTTCTGCCCGCCACGGTTCACGATCGCCGACTTGCGACGCGTGTACGAGGTGGTGTGGGGTGCGAGCCTCGACCCCGGCAACTTCCACCGGAAGGTGACGAGCGTCCCGGGGTTCGTGGTGCCGACGGGCGGCAAGGCCTCACGCGGTGCGGGGAGACCGGCCGAGCTGTACCGTCGCGGTCCGAACGAGCTGCTGCATCCACCCCTCACCCGGAGCTCCTTCTCGGGCTCGACCCGCGCGACGAGGTCACAGCGAGGCGGTCGGTCCCGCGGCTGAGCGTCGGCCGCCACCGGCAGACTGGTAGCCATGAGCGCCTCCTGGGTCCTGCACGTGGACCTGGACCAGTTCATCGCGGCGGTCGAGGTGCTGCGCCGCCCGGAGCTCGCCGGTCGGCCGGTCGTCGTCGGCGGGCGCGGTGACCCCTCCGAGCGCGGAGTCGTCTCCACTGCGTCGTACGAGGCGCGTGCGTTCGGCGTCGGCTCCGGCATGCCGCTGCGCCTGGCCGCGAAGCGCTGCCCGGAGGCGGTCTTCCTGCCGGTCGACGGGCCCGCCTACGAGGCGGCGTCCGAGGAGGTGATGGGCGCGCTGCGTTCGCTGGGCGCCGTCGTGCAGGTGCTCGGATGGGACGAGGCCTTCCTGGGCCTCGAGACCGACGACCCCGAGGCGTTCGCGCGAGGCGTCCAGGCCACCGTCCTCGCCGCCACGGGCCTGCACTGCTCCGTGGGCATCGGTGACAACAAGCTTCGCGCGAAGATCGCCACCGACTTCGGCAAACCGCGCGGACTGTTCCGGCTGACGGAGGAGAACTGGTACCCGGTGATGGCCGATCGGCCCACGGAGGCGCTGTGGGGCATCGGCAGGCGCACCGCAAAGCGGCTTGCCGCGCACGGCATCCACACCGTCCGGGAGCTGGCGCTGGCCGATCCCCAGTACCTCGCCGATCACCTGGGGCCCACGATGGGGCCGTGGTACCGCCGGCTCGGCCGCGGCGTCGACACCTCGCCCGTCGACGACACCCCGTACGTGGCGCGTGGCCGCGGTCGCGAGACGACGTTCCAGCAGAACCTCACCGACTGGGACCAGATCCAGGCGGAGATCCGCACACTGGCCGAAAGGGTCGCCGGCGATCTGCGGAGCGAGGGCCGGCCCGCGATCCGGGTGGCGATCAAGGTGCGGTACGCCCCGTTTTTCACGCACACCCGAAGCGTCACGCTCCCTGGCCCGACGACCGACCCGGCGGAGATCACCTCGGCTGCGCTGACGCTGGCGGGCAGGCTCGACCGGGACCGCCCGATCAGGCTGCTCGGCGTCCGCGTCGAGATGCCCAAACCGGACTGACGCGGCGACGGGGGCTGCAGGGTCAGGCGGAAGCGCCCTCGCAGCAGGGGGTCTGTGCGCTGGGGACCTGCGCCGGACGTCGCCGCCGGGCGAGCACACGCTGGGCGGCCACGGCGGCCGCGCTCAGCACGATGACCGCGACGGCGTACGCCTCGGCGGTGCTGCGAAGACCGACGGTGGTGCTCGCGAAGCCGGCGACCACAGCCGGCAGGCTGAACGCCAGGTAGGCGATCACGAACGCGACGGCGAAGAGCTCGCCCCGCTCGTCGGGCGCCGCGATGCGGGCCAGCGTCCCGAAGCCGCCCAGTGCGGCAGCGCCGAAGCCGACGCCCGCGACGACGGTACCCACCCCTGCGAGCACAGCGGTGTCTGTCTCCACCCCGGCCAGCGACAGCGCCATCCCCACGCCGAGCAGAACTGCTGCTGTCGCGAGTACGCGCCCGGTCTGCCAGCCGCGGAGCGCGAAGGCCGTGACGGCGCCCGTCCCGCACAGCATGGTCACCACGAGCCCGCCCACGAGGTGGCTCTGCAGGCCGAACAGGCCGGCGGCCACCGACGGGCCGAGGGACAGGTACAGCCCGCCGAGTGCCCAGCTCGCGACGAGGATGGGTACGAGCGCGTACACCTCCGGGCGCAGGCGCTGCGGGATGCTGACGCGCGGTCGAAGCGACCGCAGCCCACCCGGTCGCCGCGACGAGGTCTCGGGCAGCACTGCCACGACACAGCCGGCGAGCACCATCCCGGCCAGCAGCAGCGCGTACACGAAGTGGGTCGGCCCTGGCGCGTACTGGATGAGCAGGCCACAGCCGAGCGACCCGACCGCGAGCCCGCTCAGAGGCGCGACGCCGTTGACCAGGCCGGCGCGACCGGGTGCATGGCTCGGGTTGAGGTCGACCAGAGCGGCGCCGAGCGTCGTCATCGCGGCACCTGTCGCGATGCCCTGCGCGATCCGTGCCGCGGCCAGGACCGTGACACCGGGGGCGGCGATGAAGAGCACGAGTGCCGCCGCCTCGAGGGTGATGGCCGCCGCGAGCACCGGCCGCCGCCCGATGTGGTCCGACAGGG
>JAWWPH010000494.1:0-7281 GCA_033850875.1 Nocardioidaceae bacterium
GCGAGCGCCGTGCAGAGACGTCTCATCATGATCCCCCGAATGTCGGCGCCTGCTTGGCGAGGAAGGCCCGTACGGCCTCTCGATGGTCCGCCGTGACGCCTGTTCGTGCCATCATCTCGCTCTCGAAGGCCAGCGCCTCGTCGAGCGGGTGCGACGCGCCGTAGACGACCGCAGCCTTGACGGCCGCGTAGGCGACCGTCGGCCCCTGCGCCAGCTTCCGCGCCAGCGACGCCGCCTCGGCGGCCAGCGCGTCGGCGGGCACCACCGAGGTGACGAGTCCGAGCTGGAGGGCCTCCGGCGCGCGGACGGTCCGGGGCAGCAGCAGAAGGTCGAGCGCACGGCCCGAGCCGACGAGGCGTTGCAGTGTCCACGACATCCCCGTGTCGCAGGACAGGGCAACGCCTACGAACGCCGTGTTGAACCCGGCGGAGTCGGCCGCGACCCGGAAGTCGCACGCCAGGGCGATCGAGAGGCCCGCTCCGGCGGCGACGCCGTTCACGGCGGCGACCACCGGTTTGGGCATCTCTGCGAGTCCGCGCGCAATGGGGATGAAGTGCCGGTCGACGGTGGCCCACACCTGCTCGGCCGACGAGCTGGCCAGGTTGTCGGCATGCTCACGCAGGTCCTGCCCGACGCAGAACGCCCGGCCTGTCCCCGTGAGGACGACGCAGCGGACGTCGCGGTCCGCGCCGGCCCGGCGTACCGCGGTCAACAAAGCCTCCTTGGTTGCCGTGTCCAGGCTGTTCATCGCGTCGGGCCGGTCGAGCGTGATGGTCGCCACCGCGTTGTCGACGTCGTACCGGACCGGCTCGCTCATGTCATGTCCTCGTTCGCTTGCAGGCATCCGTCGACGAACCGCCCCGCCGCGGGTAGCAGCCGGCTGGCCTGCCGGTCGAAGAACTCGGCCGCCGCCTCACCCGTCCAGTCCGGCGGCAGCAGCTGGCGGGGCAACCCGGGATCGCGGAAGAGGAACTTCCGCCATTCGTGGACGAGCCTGCTGCGGGCGACGAAAGCGTCGCGGTCGGGCGGCGTGCTGCCGACGCCGTCCACCAGCGCGGCCGCCTCGACCAGCCAACGGTCATAGGAGCGGTCGAGTCCCTCGACGTCCCAGGCCGCTGCCGTGAGCTCGGAGTCGGTGCCGTCGTGGACCGCGAAGAACCGGCGGGCGCGGACCGCCTCGGCGTCGAGCAGCGCGTCGAGCTCCCCGGAGGCTCGAGGGCTGATCCACGTGTCGTCGCGCAGCAGCGCGTACCCGAGGAACGCCATCGCGTTGCGAAGGCGCCTGCGCGCGGTGCGGTCCGCCAACTTGTCGATCACCACGAGGTGCCAGCGACCGTCCCACTCCGGCGGCAGGGTGCGGTAGATGCGGGCGGCCGCGTCGGCGAGGCGACGCTCGGCTCGCTGCGACAGCTGGTAGCCGGGCCCTCCGGGCAGCCGTACGGGCTCGAGCCAGCCCTGTTTGACCATCCGGGAGATGGCGGTCCGCACCGCTGGTGCCGAGATGCCCAGGGGGGCCATCATGGCGACCAGGCAGGCGACCGGAGCGACGCCGCCGCGTGACCTCAGATGGTCCCCGTACACGTCGAACAGGGCTGAGCGCGCATTCACAATGCAGCAGTCTGCACCACTGGTATCGCCGCGGTGCGATAATGGGCGCAGGCGATGCGCCACCGACGTCTCGGCCCGTGAAGGGATGGGGTCTCGGCGCTCACGACGAAGGGTAGGTGCACAGATGGCGGCGATGAAGCCGCGGACGGGCGACGGTCCGCTGGAAGTCACCAAGGAAGGGCGCGGTCTGGTGATGCGCGTCCCCCTCGAGGGTGGTGGACGGCTCGTGGTCGAGCTCAACGCAGACGAGGCGAAGGCGCTCGAGGTCGCGCTCAGCGGCGTCACCAGCTGACCTCCGTGTCGGCTGCGGGACCCCGGACGGTGCAACGGCACGGCCGGGGTCCTACTGTTTGCGAGGTGTCGCGTCTGAAGCAGCCCCGGCCCCCGCTCGTGGACATCGTCCAGGGAGGGCTCACGGGCTCCGGCGCGGCAGTCCTCGCTGTCGGTTTCACCGGCACTGCGGACGCTGGGGCTGGGCGGGACTACACGCTCGGCGCCGGCTCCGAAGCAGCGCTGGCGGAAGTCGGTCTCGACGCCTTCGAGCTGCTGCAGCGTGCGCAGGCCAAGGGGTCCGCGGGCGAGGTGCTGACCCGTGAGGTACTGGACGCGAACCCGCTCCGGCTCTTACTCCTCGTCGGCCTCGGGGGCGACAGCGCGCGCGAGTACCGCCGGGCCGGCGCTGCGATAGCTCGAAGCGCACGGGGCCGTGGTACCTGTGCCACCTCGATCGGCTCGCTGGCCGACGACGAGCAACTCGGCGCTTTCGTCGAGGGCCTCGTGCTCGGCGGATTCGGCTTCGTCCGTCGTTCGGTCCCGGACGACACGTCCAGCGTGGCCGGTGACGAGCCGTTGCGGATCCTCCTGACCGACGTGCCCCCGGGCGACCGGGACGCGGTCGTCGGGGCCGCCGTCGCCCGGGCAGGTGCGTCGTGGCGCTCACGGACGTACGCCCTGACACCGTCGAACGAGAAGGGTCCGGTCCAGCTGCAGCGATGGGCCGAAGAGGCTGCGGACCGTGCCCGCCTGAGCCTCGACGTGTGGGACGACAAGCGCCTGCAGGCCGACGGCTTCGGCGGGATCGTCGCCGTCGGCTCGGGCTCCGCCTACGAGTCGCGTTTCCTGCGGCTCGACTACGAGCCACGGCGCGCGAGCCGCCGTACACCCCACGTCGTCATCGTGGGCAAGGGCATCACTTTCGACTCGGGCGGTATCTCGATCAAGCCGCGCGACGCCATGATGACCATGAAGCGCGACATGACCGGCGCGGGTGTCGTCATAGCGGTGATGGGGGCCCTGCGAGAGCTCGACGTGCAGGTGTTGGTCTCCGGGCTGGTCGCGTCGGCCGAGAACGCCTTCGGTGCCGCGTCGATGCGGCCCGGCGACATCGTGACGCACTACGGCGGGCGTACGAGCGAGATCGGCAACACCGACGCGGAGGGCCGGCTGGTGCTCGCCGACGCGCTGGCGTACGCCGACCGGCACATCGACGCCGCGGCCGTTGTCGACGTCGCCACGCTCACCGGCGCGGGCAAGGTGGCACTCGGCACCTCGCTCGGCGCTGTGTTCGCCAACGACGACGCCCTCGCGACCGCGCTGGTCGCCGCCGGAGAAGTGGCAGGTGAGCCGCTGTGGCGGCTGCCGCTGTGCGAGGAGTACGAGTCGCTGCTCGACAACCCGTTCGCCGACGCGACGAACGCGGCCGGCGGGCCCGGTGCAATCACCGCTGCCCTGTTCCTCCAGCATTTCGCGGGTAGCGCACCCTGGGCGCACCTCGACATTGCCAGCGTCGGCGACGCGCCCAACGATGCGTTCGAGTACACCAAGGGCGCCACGGGTTTCGGCGCGCGGCTGCTCCTGCGCTGGCTGGGCTCGTACGCCTGAGGCCGTCGACCGGGCTCAGGCGCCAGTGGAGTTCCGACGGCGCGCCTCGCCGAAGAGATACCCGGCCAGACCCAGGATGGCGAGCCCGTCGAGCGCGTGCAGCCCACCGAAGAAGGGCGTGTCCTCGCCGGCACTGGCAAGGAGGGACTGCGCGAGGAATGCGAGCAGGGCGACGACGAGCGACACCACCATCGTTCGCGTGTCGACCCGGGCGACGACGGCCAGGATGAGCAGGAGGATGCTGAGGCCGCCCAGAGCGAACCCGAGCGCGCGGTGCGGGTCGAGGCTGCTCGCGTCTTCGAGCTTCTGCCCGTTGAGATCGAAAACGCCCATGCCCGCGAGAAAGATCTGGACCAGGCCGGCAACGAGGAACAGCAGCCAGCCCCACATGAAGACCCGGTCGGCAGCGGCCCGAACGCCGCTCACTGGCGAACTCATGGCGAAACCCTAGTGGACGCAGATGCTGCACCACGAGAGCTCGGGCGCCGCGCTTTTCCGGTGCTCGGTCGCCCACGTCGCAGCCGCGCCGGTCTTGCCGGCCGGAGCGCAGTCCGTTTTCCAGAAGCTCGACGTGAGCCGCTGTGCGGTCGCCGTCGGGTACAGTCTGACCACGTGACGCTCATGGACGACGGTGCTCGGGCGGCCCCGGTCATCTGGTCCTGGAGGCCGCCGGCTCGTCGGCTGTGACATGAGGCCCGGCGCCCGTACACGCTCTCCGTCCGGGGTGCTCGCCGGCGTGGCGTCGGTCGGCTCCGGTGTCCTCGGGGCCGGAGTGTTCACCTACCTCTTCCTCAGCCTGGCGGGTCGTGTCCTGGGGCCGGCGGCGTTCGCGCCGATCTCGACCCTGTGGGCCATGGTCTTCATCGTCGGCCCAGGCCTGTTCCTGCCGGTGCAGCAGGAGCTCGGCCGGGTCATCGCCGGGCAGCGCCTCGAGCGCGGCGGCCGTCACGCCGTGACAAAGGTCGCACTGCTCGCAGGCGGGCTCAGCCTCGCCACGATGGCCGGCACGGTGGCGGTGGGTCCGTGGATCATCCGCGAGCTCTTCAACGGCAATGCGGCGCTCCTGTGGTGCTTCGAAGGCTCCGTGCTGAGCTATGCACTGACCTTCATGGTGCGGGGCGTCCTGTCCGGGCTTGGTGAGTTCACGAGCTTCGGGCGACTGGTGGCGATCGAGGCCCTGGCCCGTCTTGTCGTGGGCGCGGGACTGGCTCTGGTCGGTGCCCGCTCCGTGACGGCGTTCGGCATCGCCATCGTCGCCGCGCCGATCCTCTCGACGGCGATCGTGACCCGCTTGGGCGCCAGGGTCCGGCTGGACCCTGGAACTCCCGTCTCGTGGCGGGAGGTCACCCGCGCGCTGGGCTGGCTGGTGGTCGGGTCGACACTCGCGCAGTTCCTTGCCAACGCCGGCCCGTTGGCCGTACAGCTGCTGGCAACGAACGCCGAAGCGAGCGAAGCCGGCCGGTTCCTCAGCGCCCTCGTCGTGGCGCGCCTCGGTCTGTACCTCTTCCAGGCCGTCCAGGCGACGCTGCTCCCCAACGTCGCGGAGCTGGTGGCGAAGGGCCGCGTTGCCGAGCTCGACAGGGTCATCCGCAAGGTGACGGCGATCTGCCTCGCGCTGGCGGCAGCCACCACCGTCGGTGCGTTCGTCCTTGGCGCTGTCGCGGTCCGGGTTCTGTTCGGCTCCGGATTCGCCATCTCCGGCCCGACCATGGCCATGTTGGCGGGTGCCAGCTCGATCTACGTGCTGGCCATGGCCCTGAGCGGGGTGGCGATCGCCTCCGCCGGGCACCGGCTGAGCGCGCTGTCGTGGCTCGCCGGCTGTTGTGCGTTCGTGCTCGGGACCGCATTGTCCGGCGACCTCTTCCTGCGGGTGGAGATCGGGTACCTGCTCGGGTCGTGCGCAGCCGCCGGCGTACTGCTGGTCGGCCTTCCGCTCCACCTCAGGCGCGCTCACGTCGAGACCGGCGTGGAGCTGGAGGAGGCGAGCCCCCCGGGAGCGTTCTAGTCCGTCTTCTGCTACCAGGGGTGTCTCGAGTACCTGAGCGGTTGTCCGCTCCATCCTGACAGGTCGACGTGGACCCTCGTCACGCATCGGTTACCGGCCAGCGGGGAACCGCTGTAGACGTCGTACACGTAGCGACAGGTGCCCCGCCTCAAGGTCACGAGCACGTTCGACCGCCGTCTGGCGCCGGCATTGACGACGCTGACGCCCTTGACGTACCGACGCAGCCAGAGGCAGTGGACGGTGCTTCGCTTGACGCACGACACGGATGTGGGTGACCCGCCGAGCGGCTTCCCGAAGACGGTGTCGACGAGCTCTGGATACACGCCGTAGTGGTTGCATGGTTGTTGCGGGTCGACTGGCGGGGGGCAGCCTCCATCGCCGGTGTTGACGGCCACAGCCAGGTTGAACAGCTTGATCCTCGACCACTCGAAGTACACGTTGCGCCGGGTCTGCTTCGTGGCACCGCCGAGCGTTGCCGTGGTGATCAGCGCGACGGTCCGGTGACCGTGTGCGGCGTCCAGCTCGCTGCGCGAGTTGCCGGTGAAGTTGCGGTTCCAGCGGCCGTCCTTCGGTCGGGCAGCGGACTCGTTCAGCGTCAGGTCGAGGTCTGCCCAGATGTCGTTCAAGAACGCGCACTTCGACCATTCGTGCGCCTGGCAGGTGGGGTCGGCCGGGTCCGGACGCATCGGGACGCGCGGGTCGAACGCTGACTTTCCGGTGTTCAGCATCGCCTGCAGGCCGGCTCTGTGTGCGAGTCCGAGCATGTTGACGTAGGCGTCTGAGAAGCGCGCGCCGGGTTGGTAGGGCCTTCCCGTGCAGGTCGACGGGCGATACCAGATCGAATGACCGTTGATGTCCTTGGCCGTCTCCGTGGCAGCCTCTCCCCGGTCGAAGAAGACGCCGTCCCACCCTTGCGTTTTCAGGCCATCGAGAATGCTCGCGATGCGCCTGCGGACCGCGGACTCGTTGGCGTCGATGAAGTACCACTTCTCGGCACCGCTATCGGTCTTCCTGCCCACGCTTGGTCTGGTGCCTCGGCGACAGAAGATCCAATCAGGGTGCTTGCCGAGGTCGATCCCCTCGTAGCTCGCGTCGCCGGGCGCCCAGAAGAACTGGATGTAACGGTAGGCCTTGGCACCGATGTCGTGGATGGCCTTCACCGTGCCGGCCTCGTCCGCCTTGGCCGTGGTGACGACGATTGCGGGTCTTCCGAGCGTGGTGGCCAGCTGCTCGGGGTCGGCGCCGGCGAGAGTCGTGGTACCACCGTAGTAGAAGCTCACGTTTCGGACGTCCTCCCCGGAAGCGACCGGGTTGGGTCCGTTCGGCGCGTGCTGCGCCGAGGCGTGCGGCGTGTCCACACCGACGACTCCCAGTGCGAGCATCGAAGTCATCAGTGCAGGGAAGATCGCCCTGCGCGCTCTCGTCCTCACGTGCTTGTCCCCCTCGTCGAACGGCCAATCCCCCGTGTGCTTGGCAGCGCACAACGTCAACGAGCGTAGTTGCAGCCACCGCACGCGTCCGTGGAATCCAACGGCCCGACGCGCACGAGTCGGATCGCGACTACTGATGGACCCGTGGTGGTCGAACGTGGTAGACGCGGAGGCCGGGTACCAGGAGCACCGGTTTCAGGCGCGGGCACGTGTGCAGCCCTGAGATGTCCGCAGGCTTGACGTAGAGGTTGCCGGTACCCAGCGAGTACGAGTGCCCGGACACGGCGACATACGAGATGTGCTCCCTGTCCAAGAACCCGAGGTGTCGTGCCGGCTGCAGGTAGAACTGCTTCGCCT
>JAWWPH010000294.1:0-4517 GCA_033850875.1 Nocardioidaceae bacterium
GGTCCGCCGTCGCGCCAGCGACCGTGACGGTCTGCTCCGGCTCGTCCGCCTCGTCGGCCTCGGAGAGCACGAAGCCCTCCTTCTCGTCCTCCTTGAGCGTCGGGTCGGTCGCCAGGTCCTTCTCGAAGACCGTGTCGTCGACGTCGTCGAGCAGTCGCTTCTTCTCGAGGTCGGTCAGCTCGGGCGCGGCGGTCGCCAGGGCAGGGTCCACGGCGTCCGGGTCGGTCTCAGGTGCCGGGACCGCCCGCACCGACGACTTCTTGGCGACATGCCGCCCGGACGTGCCCGCCGGGGTCGCGGCGGGCTTCTGCGCTGCCGGCCGTTTGGCATGAGCCGGCGCCGCGGCGGTTACGCTGGTCCGCTTGGCGGCCGAGGTGGCCGCGTGAACCTGCTGGTGCGCCACCGTGTGCTGCCCGGTAGAGGAGTCGGAGGCTCGGGGGGACGTGCTAGAGGACACAAACAACCTCTCGTAGTGGAACAGGGGCGCGGCGAGGCCCGCTCACGTCAAATGCCGCGTCTCCATTGTGACAGATCTCAGCCTTCTCTCAAGTAGACCACCTCTACGGCGCGGTGCGCTTCCGGCCGGTGAGCGGCCCGGGTACCCGGGTCCGGTCGCTTAGGGCCGTTCGGCCAGCGACCGCTCGAGGACCCCCACCGCCCGCTCGAGCTGCGCGTCCGTCGGGCCGCCGAAGCCGATGACCAGGCCGTCGCGGGTCGACGTGCGGCAGTACGCGCGCAGTCGGCTCACCACCACGCCCTCGCTCGCGGCCCGCGCCGCGACGCGGGCCGCGGTCGACGTCGGCAGGGCGAGGGTCAGGTACATCCCTGCGGCCCCGGCCGCCACGTCGCCGTACGGCGCCAGCCGGTACCTGACGAGCTCCCTGCGGCGTGCGTAGACACGGCGCGCGCTGCGTACCAGACGGTCGGCGTGTCCCTGCTCGAGCATGCTGAGCAGAGCCTGCTGAACCGGCTCACTCGGGTGGTCGTGCCGGGCGGCGCGCGCGAGGCCCAGCTGTTGGACCCGGTCGGCCGACGAGACGAGCCAGCCGAGCCGCAGGGCCGGTGAGATGGTCTTCGAGACGGTCCCGAGGTAGATCACGTGATCGCGGTCGAGTGGTGCCATTGCCGGCAACGGCGCGACGTCGTAGCGGAACTCCGAGTCGTAGTCGTCCTCGACGACCAGGCAGTCCCTTCGCCGGGCCTCCTGGAGCAGCGCGAAGCGCCGCGGGCCGGACATGGCCATCCCCAGGGGGTGCTGGTGCGCCGGAGTCACGTAGACGGCCGCCAGGTCGGCCGGGACTCCTGCCAGGACGGAGACGTCGATCCCTTCTCTGTCCACGGGGACGTCCACGAGGACGCGGCCCGACGCCCGTATCGTCGCCGCGGCCGCGCGGTACCCGGGGTCCTCGAGCGCGACCGCGCCCGCGCCGACCGAGTCGAGCAGGAGCCCGAGGCCGTGCGTCGTCCCCGCGACGATGAGTACCTCCGCGGGTGTACAGGTCAGCCCGCGGTGTCGCCCGAGCCGCTCCGCCACGGCGGCGCGGAGCTCGGGAAGACCCGCTGGGTCGGGGTAGCGTCGAGACGGCACGCGCGCGGCGACGTCGCGCCAGGCCCGACGCCAGCCGGCATCGTGGCGGGGTTCGATCCACGGGGTCCCGGTGTCGAGGACGACAGCGCCGACCGGCCCCGAGCCACCCACCCCGCCGGCTCGCGATCGCGGGCCACGAGCGGGGTCGACCGGGGAACGGGTCGCGGCGCCGGCGACGACGAAGGTACCCGCGCCGCGCCGGCCGACGAGCCACCCTTCGGCGCTCAGCTGGTCGAAGGCCTGCTCCACGACGCCGCGGGAGACGTGGAGCTCCCGGGCCAGGGCACGCGTGCTCGGCAACCGACTCCCACCGGTGAGCACCCCGGTGACGACCAGGTCGCGGACGCCGACGGCCAGCTGCGCGGGAAGGGGAACCCGCGAGCGGCGGTCGACCCGGACGGGTAACGGCGACACGGCGGCTCGGGGCACGGTGCCTCCGTCCAGCCTCGGGATGGGTATGCAGAGTGGCTCGAGAAAGTATCCGCCGATTGGCCCGTTACTTTGGGCCACTCATCGAGGACGATAGCAGTATGACCACCCTCTCCCCCACGTCCCGTACCGAGATCCGGCGTCACGGCGACCGTGCGCTCACCGACCGCTCCGAGCTGTACGCGACTCTCGCCGAGGCGCCGTTCTGTCACCTCGGCGTGGTCCGCGACGGACATCCGCTGGTGATCCCGACGGTCTTCGCCGCCGACGCGGACGGCCCGGACCAGGGCGGCACCCTCTACCTGCACGGGTCGGTCGCAGCGCGCTCGCTGGTGGAGGCACCCGGTAGGGACCTGTGTGTCACGTGCACCATCGTCGACGGGCTCGTGCTGGCCCGGTCCGGTTTCTCCCACTCGATGAACTACCGTTCCGCCGTTGTGATCGGCAGAGGGCGCAAGGTGGAGGACCCGCAGGAGAAGCTCCATGCCCTGTCGCTCGTCGTCGACCACATCGTGCCCGGGCGGTCCGCAACGCTTCGCAGCCCGAGCCGCAAGGAGCTGGCGGCCACTGCGGTCGTCGCGATGCCCCTGTTCGAGGCATCGGTGAAGCGTCGAACCGGTGGCCCGTCGGACGACGCCGACGACATCGCCGCCGGCGTCTGGGCGGGCGTACTGCCACTACGCCTGGTCGCCGGCGATCTCGTGACGTCGCACGACGCGCAGACGATCGCGGTCCCTGACGAGGTGGCCCGGCTCGCTCAGTCGTTGCGCTGAGCCTTGGCCGCGGCCTTCTGCTCGCGCTTGAACGCGCGGACCTTGTCGAGGGACGCCGCGTCACGCACATCGGCCACCGAACGATAGGAGCCGGCCTCGGAGTACACGCCGGCCGCCTGTTCCCAGCCCGGCGGGTGCACATCGAGCTGCTTGCCCAGCAGAGCCACGAAGATCTGGGCCTTCTGGCGACCGAAACCGGGCAGCGCCAGCAGTCGCCGCAACAGCTCCTCCCCGGACCCCGCCGTGCGCCACAGCGATGCCGCGTCGCCGCCGTAGGTGTCGGTGACCTGGCGGGCCAGCGCCTGCAGACGGGCAGCCATAGCCCCCGGATAGCGGTGGACGGCCGGCGGTCCGGCGCAGATGTCGGCGAACTCCTCCGGTGGGGCGTCGGCGATCGTGGCGGGGTCCAGCGTGCCGAACCGGTCGAGGATGGTCGCCGGCCCGGCGAAAGCCCGCTCCATGGGGAACTGCTGGTCGAGCAGCATGCCGACCAGCAGTGCGAACGCGTTGGTGGACAAGACCTCGTCCGCAGCCTCGTCCTGGGTGATCTGCAGGGTCATGAGCCGGCCTTGACGGCCAGCACCGGACACGGTGCGTCGAGCAGGATGCGCTGGGCGTTGCTGCCCAGGATGAGCTTGCCCACCGGCGACCTGCGCCGCAGACCGATGATGATGAGCTCCGCGGACACCTCTTCGGCGACCTTGAGCAGGTCCTCGGCGGGCTCGAGCCCCCGCACCAGCTGACGGATCTCGTGCTGTACGCCCGCCGCCTCGAGCTGGGAGCGGACGTCGGGCAGCTCCGGCCCAGACCCGGCAGCTTCGCCGGACCGGAACTCACGCCCGCCGCGGTGCGAGTTCACCACGACCAGGCTGCACTCGCGCAGCGCGGCCTCGGTCACGCTCAGCTCGAGGGCAGCCTGACCTTCCGGCTTGGGAACGTACCCGACGACGATGACGCCCATGACGGTGGACCTCCTGGGTCAGCGGCGAACCTTCGCAGGCTACCTGAGGGCGTCTTCGACGGGCCACTCGTGCACGGGGCGGTTCTCGTGCATCTGCACCGAGTACTGCCGGACGACCTCGCGCAGCGCGTCGAACCGGTCCATCGCCCCGGCGTCGAACAGCCGGTGGAACGTGGAGGTCTGCCATGTCGAACCGTTGCGGCCGGTGAGGCACCGCTGCTCGATCACGTGCATCAGCCGGTCGCGCTCGGCCGGTCCCATCCCCCAGCTGTCGAGGCCCGCGTAGGCCCGCGGCAGGAGCCGCCGGAGTACCAGCTCCGAGGCGGGGAGCGTGCCCAGCCCCGGCCAGTACACCTGGGCGGCGATCCCGTCGCGGGCGCCGGCATGGAAGTTCTCCTCGGCCGCGCTGAACGACATCTGCGACCAGATCGGCCGCTCGTCCTCGGCCAGCGAGCGGACGAGCCCGAAGTAGAACGCCGCGTTGGCCATCATGTCCACGACAGTCGGACCGGCCGGGAGCGCGCGGTTCTCCACCCTGAGGTGCGGCACGCCGCGGACCACGTCGTACACCGGCCTGTTCCAGCGGTAGATCGTGCCGTTATGGAGCCTCAGCTCCGCCAGCTGGGGGGTGTCGCCGCCGTCGAGCACGGCGACCGGGTCCTCGTCCTCGGTGATGGGCAGCAGGGCCGGGAAGTACCGGACGTTCTCCTCGAAGAGGTCGAAGATCGAGGTGATCCAGCGTTCGCCGAACCATACTCGCGGACGG
>JAWWPH010000295.1:0-3530 GCA_033850875.1 Nocardioidaceae bacterium
TATACCGCAACAGCGGCCGAACGGGGGTTCGACGTCGTGTCCGCCAACGACCATCTCGTGTGGCGGCGTCCTTGGTTGGACGGGCTTACCACGCTGGCCAGCGTTGCCGGGTCGGCAGGAGGCATGAAGCTGGCGACCAGTGTCGCGCTGCCCGCTGTGCGTCACCCGGTGGTACTGGCCAAGGCGATCGCTTCCCTGGGCGTGCTGTCCGAGGGCCCGGTCATCGCCGGACTCGGTCCTGGCTCGTCGCCGGCGGACTACCAGGCGGTCGGGTTGCCGTTCACGGAGCGCTGGGCGCGCTTCGACGAAAGTCTGCGTCTGGTGCGCGCGCTGGTGCGCGGGGAGGCACCTGACGGCGGACGGTACTACCGGGTCGAAGGCCTGCGGCTGGATCCTCTCCCCTCCGTGCCACCTCAGGTGTGGTTCGGAAGCTGGGGGTCGGACCTCCGACTGCGCAGTATGGCCGGGGCGGCCGACGGATGGCTCGCGTCCGCGTACAACACGACGCCTCAGCACTTCGCCGAGGCCCGAGCGCGGCTCGACGAACATCTGCTGGCCGAGGGCAGGCACCCAGCGACGTTTCCCGACGCCATCGCAACAGCCTGGATGTATGTCACCCACGACCACGCTCGAGCCGTTCGTCTGGTGTCCGAGACGCTGGCACCCCTCCTGGGACGTGATCGCGGTGAGCTCCTCGCCCAGCTGCCGATCGGAACTCCTGACCACTGCGTCGAGCTCCTGGACGCGTACGCCGACGCGGGGGCGAGGACGATCCTGCTCTGGCCGATCAACGACCCCATTCAGCAGCTCGAGATCTTCAGCGAAGAAGTCCGACCCCATCTCGGTCAGGCCTCTCGTTGACGACGTGCCCCCAATGGACTGGGAGGCCGCGGGGTCCCTGGCGAGAGCAGCGTCGCCCGGGCCCGGCTGGTCGGTCGTCCGCCTCCGCGGTCGCCGGGTCAGCGGTAGTTGGTGAACTGTACGGCGAAGTCGTAGTCCTGGGACTTCACGAGCGCGATCACGTCTTGGAGGTCGTCGCGCTTCTTGCTCGACACCCGCAGCTCGTCGCCCTGGACCTGAACCTTCACACCTTTGGGTCCTTCGTCGCGGATCAGCTTCCCGATCTTCTTGGCGTGCTCCTGGGTGATGCCCTCCTTGAGGTCGACGGCGATCTTGACCTCCTTGCCTGACGTCCTCGGCTCACCGACGTCGAGGATCTTCAGCGACTGGCCCCGCTTGATCAGCCGCTCCTTCAAGACGTCGATGACGGCCAGCGCGCGCTCGTCTGCGTTCGCTGTGACCTCGATCGACGACTCCCCGAGCCGCTTGACCGACGCCCCGGTGTTCTTGAAGTCGAAGCGCTGCGAGACCTCTTTCGCGGTCTGGTTGATGGCGTTGTCGACCTCCTGGTGGTCGATCTTGCTCACGATGTCGAACGACGAGTCGCCGGCCATGACCCTTCCTTCCCTGCTCGTTGTCCTCGTGCTGCGCGGTGAGGAAGCTGCCCGCCCCTGGACGCCAACACCTTAGGCGACGCGGTATCGTAGGCGCTCGCCGTGGCGCCCGAGCGCTCGCGGCGCACCTGGCAGGTTGCCCGAGTGGCCAAAGGGAGCAGACTGTAAATCTGCCGGCTCAGCCTACGTTGGTTCGAACCCAACACCTGCCACCAGACGCCCAGTCCCCGGACTGGGCGTCGGCGTCTCAGCCGCCAGAGCCGCGACCGTCTTGAGCGCGTCGACCGCGGCTGCGACCTCCGCGCTACGCACTTCCCGCGAGGAGTCCTGTAGCTCCCGTCGAGGAGTCACCTTCTTCCCCGAGGAGCCACGTGCCTCCTGGAGGATCCGTTCGCGCGATCGACTGCCGCCATGCGCGCACCACCCGGGGATTCGCCGTTGTACCTACGAGCGGGCGTTCTGCTCGTCGCGCCAGGCGACCCAGTCCTTCAGCTTGCCCATGTCGTAGTCGGGACCGTCGCCCCCGACGGTGAACAGCCGGGTACCGGCCTCCAGCAGCGGCGGCCCGGCCTCGCCGGGGTCACCCTGGGGGACGCCGGCCGAGCGCTCGATGTCGCCCGGGTCGCGGCCGACCTTCGCGCACCACTCGTCGAGCACGTCGTGCTTGTGAGCGATCGCCGCGACGTCGCCGAAGCCATGCCAGATGTCGGCGTGCTGAGCCACGATGCGCAGCGTCTTGCGCTCGCCACCGCCGCCGATGAGGACAGGGATGTCGCGTGTCGGTGCGGGGTTCAGCCGGCCCAGTCGCCGCTCGATGCGGGGCAGCGCCGCGTCGAGCGCGTCGAGGCGGCCGCCGGCGGTGCCGAAGTCGTAGCCGTACTCGTCATAGTCCTTCTCGAACCAGCCCGAGCCGATCCCCAGGATCAGCCGCCCGCCGCTGATGTGGTCGACCGTACGGGCCATGTCGGCGAGCAGGTCGGGGTTCCGGTAGCTGTTGCAGGTGACGAGCGCACCGATCTCGACGCGCTCGGTCGCCTCCGCCCAGGCGCCCAGCATGGTCCAGCACTCGAAGTGCTTGCCCTCGGGCTCGCCACGCAAGGGATAGAAGTGGTCCCAGTTGAACAGCACGTCGACGCCGATCTCCTCCGCCTGCGCCGCGGCCCGGCGGATCTCCGAGTACTCGGCGTGCTGGGGCTGGAGCTGGAAGCCGATGCGAACGGGCCGGCGTGCGTACGGGCGGTCGGTCGAGGGGGTGGCAGTCATGCCTGCGAGCCTAGGTGCGGCCCGGAGAGGCTGCCACGCGAGCCGATGGCCAGGTGGTCCCTTGGGGCTACCGTTGCCGCGTCGGTCGCCTGCAACCGATTAACGGTCGCCCGCCACGGCTGTGTATCCTCATACGTCGCCTGCCCCAATAGCTCAGTCGGTAGAGCGTCTCCATGGTAAGGAGAAGGTCTACGGTTCGAATCCGTATTGGGGCTCGGACGTCGGACCTCGCCTGGCAGCTCGGGTGGGGCGCCGGCGTGGACGGCGGGGTAGCTCAGGTGGTCAGAGCACACGGCTCATAATCGTGGTGTCGCGGGTTCAAGTCCCGCCCCCGCTACAGCACGACTCGGCGACCGACCAGGCACCCCGCGCAGCACGAACGAAGAAGGCATCCCGTGGCCCAGAAGAGCACAGACATCCGCCCCAAGATCACGTTGGCGTGCACCGAGTGCAAAGAGCGCAACTACATCACCCGGAAGAACCGCCGCAACGACCCCGACCGGCTGGAGCTCAAGAAGTACTGTCCCCGCTGTCGCTGCCACCGCGCCCACCGCGAGACCCGCTGAGGCTGCCGGTCGAGGCGGCTGCCGCCGGCCGGCAGGGCAGTGGGATAGCGTCGCGACATGCCGCTCGACCCTGACCTCGCGGGCAGGACCTTCGCGCCGACGGCGCCGTACGGCGTCAGCCGGGAGAAGATCGTCGAGTTCACCGACGCCATCCGGGCCGACCCGATCGACGACGGGCGGACGGCCCCGCTGACGTTCCCCATTGTGGTCGCGTTCCGAGCGATGACCGCGCTCATGGCGGACCCCG
>JAWWPH010000063.1:0-7014 GCA_033850875.1 Nocardioidaceae bacterium
TCGACGACAACGCGCGCGCCGTCGTCGAGCGGCTGGTCGCCACGTACGGAGGCACCGCCACCCGCCTGGCGCCCAGAGCCGGTCCAGAGGGGAGAGGCCCAGCAGACGACAGTCATCAACCGTCGTGGGGCACCTCGTTGATGAAGGCAACGATCGTTTCCAGGGCGGGGCGGTACCCGCTGGTGGTGTCGACGGACAGCGTCGGTGCAGCAAGGCTGAGGTGCTCGAACGGGACCGTCGCCCTTGAGGAGACTCCCAGCGCGTCCAGGTCCGCATGGGCTGCGGCACGCCGTGGGTTGTCGGCCAGGCGGGCGGCCATCCGCGACCGCGCCACCTCGTCGCTGACCGCGCATCTCAGTACCCGAATGTCGGCGAGGTCCGCCAGCGGGTCGAGACCGGAACGCCACAGCGGGCTCTGGAACGCCGCTTCGGCGACAAGGGTCGCGCCGGCTCGCAGCAGCAGCTCGATCACGCCGAAGAACGTGGTCACGGTCCGCTGCGTCAGGGGATCACCAGGGCTCGGGACGAAACCCGGGGTGGCGTGGACCATGCCCTCCTTGATCTCGTCCCGGCACACTGCTGGGCAGCCGAGCGCACCGGCGACCAGATGCGCGAGCGTCGTCTTCCCCGAGCCGCCGGGACCGCTGACCACGACCAACGTCGGCAGCAGGCCCACACCGGTCATGCGTACCTCCCGCGGGCATCACGCCAGACTCGCCGGCAGCCGCTCCTCGCCAACCGTGGGCTCGTCCTTCGGCCTACCGCGGCGGTGGTCCCAGACGTCGCGCGCGACCACCTGGATCATGCCGGCGACCGGTATGGCCAGGAAGGCGCCCAAGATGCCGGCGAGCTCCACCGCCACCAGGATCGAGATCAGCACGGTCAGCGGGTTCAGCTTCACCGTACGCGACAAGATCAGCGGTTGCAGCAGGTGGTTCTCGAGCTGCTGGTAGACGACGAAGAAGATCGCGACGGTGATGAGGGCCGGGATCGAATGGATGGCCGCCGCGAGGACAGCGACGATCGCGCCCAGGGTCGCACCGACCAGCGGGATCAGGTCTGCCACCGCCACGAACAAGGCGATCAGCCCGGCGTACGGCACTCCCGCGACGAGGAGGACCACGTACGTGAGGACGCCACATATCACGGAGATCAGTAGGTTTCCGGACAGGTAGCCGGTGATCGACTTGGCGCAGTCCGCGGCGACTGAGCGCACGCGCGGCCGGTTCTCCTCGCGCAGCAGGTTGAGTGAGCCGTCGACCACCTTGGGTCCCTCCAGCACCATCAGGTACGCCAGCACGAAGATGGTGACAACACCCGCCACGCCGGTGGCTACGCCCTTCAAGACGCCTGCGGCCGGAGTCGTCAGGCCGCTCGCTACCGACTTGATGCGATCCTGGTTGTCCTGGACGTAGTTCAGCGCATGGGTGCGCTCGAGGAAGCTGCCGACAGGGCCGCGCCCGGCTCGCGCGTCGGCGAGCAGCTGCGGCAACTGGCCAGCGAACGCGACACCCTCGCGCGTCAACGGTACGACGAATGCCGCCACCAGGGCCGCCAGGACAACCACAACGAGCACAAACACCAGCAAGGTCGCGAGCGAACGACGACCTCGCGTGACCCGGCGCTGGACCCAGTCGACAACGGGGTAGATCGCGATCGCGAAGAACGCCGCGACGATGATCCACACGAGCACCCGGCTGACCTCGTGCAGTACCAGCAGGAGCAGCGCGGTGGCCAGCACCATCCCTATGGCGGTGGCGATCGTGCGCACCGGCACCCTTGCACGGTCAGGATCTGATCGATACGACATGAAGGAACCCGTACCCGCGCTGACCGTCCTGATGTCGCCCAAAACTTGGCAAGATTGGAGGGCCGGACGAGAAACGCCGGCTCTCCATGGGCCGCACCGGGCGATATCGCGGGAGTCGACGTGCCTGTTCGAGTACGACACGTCGTCTGCGTGATCGCGACCCTTGCGTCTGTCGTACTGGCCGGCTGCACGGACGGGGCACCGGATGAGCGGCAGGTGCGGCCGGTGTCCTGGCACAGCGTCGACCTGCCGGAAGGGCTGCAGCCGGTGACGGTCACGCGCGTGGGCGACCGGCTCCTGGTCGGTGCGGCGACCCAGCACGCGAGCTCTGTTCCTCGGCTTCTGCTGCTCGGCAGTGGCCACAGGTGGACCAGCATTCCGCTCACCGCGAGGTCGTACTACGCACATCGAGCCCGGTGGAAGTCCGTCATCTCGAACGGGCACCGGATCTACGCCTTGGGGCAGGCGTCGGGAGGGGCACACGGCAACCCACGCTGGACGGCGTGGTCGGGAGCCGTCAGTGGGGTGCGCGAGGACCCGCAGCCGGTCGACACGTTCGGCGGCGAGGGCGCCGGCGTACTCACCGGCCTGGCCTTGCTCGGCCCGAAGCCGGTGATCATCGGCTCGTGGACGAACGCCACTGTCGGGCTCGACGTGTCCGTCTGGACCCTCAGCGGGCACGCCTGGACTCGGCAGAGCTCTGCCGGGTCAGCTCTGGCGAGCGACCGCTCGGCGCTGAACTCCGTGCGAGCGGTCGTCCGCGCCGGCCCCGGCGTGGTACTGGCGGGCTCGGTCACGACATTGGGCGGCGGGCAGGTCGGCCTGGTCCCGGCGATCTGGCGAAGGTCCTCGCCGACGGGGTCATGGCTGCGACTGCTACTGCCGGCCGGCGACGCGGGCGAGGCAACCGGGGCCAGCTGCGACTCCTCGTCGTGCCTGGTGGTCGGGTATGTGGGCACCCGCCTCGCGCTGTGGTCGGTGCACGATCTCACCGTCGCCCGGGACGACACCCTGCCGGCGGTACCGGTGGGGCTCAACACCGTGTCACTGGTCGCCCGCCCCGAGCAGAGCCGAGCCACCATCGTGACGACATCCGGCGGGCGTTCTCGGGTCTTGAGCAAGGGCGCAGCAGGCTGGTCGACGACACCGGGGCCAACGGGTACCGCCACCGGGTGGGCCGTTCTCGGTCCGCGTACGTTCCTCATCACGACGCGGCCGGATGGTCGACCCACACTCTGGGCCGGACGCGTCACCTCGCGGTAGCGACGCCGGCACGCTGCGAGGAGACTGGCAGACTGCGATCGGTGACGTCCACGATCGGTACGGTCGCCGTGCTGCTGGCGGCCGGCGCAGTGGCAGGCGCGGTCGGCGCTGCGGGCGGGATCACGTCCCTGGTGTCCTACCCAGCCCTGCTGGCGGTCGGCGTTCCGCCCCTCACCGCGAACGTCGCCAACCTGGTCGCCGGTGTCGCGTGCTGGCCCGGGTCGGCCCTCACGTCTCGGCGCGAGCTGGCCGGCACGCGGCCCTGGCTGACCACTCGAGGCCTCCCCGTCACCGTCCTTGGCGCGAGCTTGGGCGCGGGCCTCCTGCTCGTCACCGGACCGGGCGTCTTCACGGTCATCGTGCCCTTCCTCGTCGTCGCCGGATCGCTCGCGCTGCTGGCGCAGCCCGCGCTCACCGCTCGACAACAGCAGCGCCGACCCGAGACCAACCGAGACGGTCAGGGCGGGACCTGGCTCACCCTTGCGCTTCTGGGCCTCGTGTCGATGTACGGGGGTTATTTCGGGGCGGGCTCCGGCGTCATGGTCCTCGCGACCGTCCTCGTCCTGGTGGATGCCAGCCTCCCGCGGGCCAACGCGGTGAAGAACACCCTCGTCGGCGCCACGGCAGTGGCGTCCGCCGTCGTGTTCGTGCTGGCCGGATCCATCGACTGGACGGTCGTTGCGCCGCTGGCGGGCGGGTTGTTGGCCGGGAGCACGGTCGGTCCGGTCGTGGCCCGCCGGGTGCCCGCCTGGCTGATCAGGTGGGTGGCCGCCGGGCTCGGCTTCGTGCTCGCCGTCGAGCTCTGGCTGCACCCCCACTGACGGCGACGCCTGGAACGCGGCCGCGGTACGGGTAGCCCGGCCGGCTCGTCGGGGACCGGCGCAGGATGGCCACGACCTGACCGGCGAACGAGGCGATCAGCAGCACCAGGGCGACCAGTACCGCGACCCACGCCGCGCCGACGGGTACGACCGGTGCGAGCGCGGCCGCCAGGACCGCTCCCTGGATGCCCGCCACGGCCCGGCGGAACCGGCTGCGCGGCAGCGGCGACCGCAGCACCGGCCAGGCCCAGGAGGCGGCCACGTACAGGTAGCGCATGGCCCCGATCAGCAGCACCCACCCGCCGAGGACGGGGGCCACAGCGACCGAAAGCACCACCAGGACGCCGGCGTCGACCTGCATGTCGAGCTGTGCTCCTGCGGACGTGGCCGACCTCGTACGGCGGGCGACGGCGCCGTCGACCGCGTCCAGCGCAAGCGTCGGGACCACGAGGGCGAAGAGGTACCAGGTCCGCTCCGGCGCAGCGCCCACGAGCGCCATCACCGTCGCTGCCGCGCAGCTCCCGGCCAGCACTGCCCGAAACAGAGTCACCCGGTCGGCCATGCTCACGGTCGGCGGGTCCCGGCGTGACACCGCGAGGGCGGTCAGCACAGCCGGCAGGCAGCCCACGCCCACCGCCACCGCTGTCCCCGCCGCCCCGGTCGGATACGCAAGGCGCACGCCGGTCGCCGACGCCGCGGAGACGATGGCGCCCGCCACTACGGTGTTACGTACGGACCGGGCCGCCCCAGGCCTGAGGACACCGCGCCGGTGGTCGGATAGCGTCGCACTGTGATGGCCGACCCCCTCCGGGCTGTCGCCTACTGGACCATGGACCCCGGCCATGGTGCCCTACGCGACGAGCGGTTGCGTGAGCCCCGCGACGGCGAGGCGCTGGTGCGTACGCGGCACTCGGGCATCAGCCGGGGAACCGAGCTGCTCGTCCATGCCGGCCTGGTCCCGGCCGAGAGCGCCGAGCGCATGCGCGCGCCGTTCCAGGAGGGCGACTTCCCGGGCCCGGTGAAGTACGGCTATCTCTCGGTCGGGGTCGTCGACGCGGGTCCGAGCTCGCTCGTGGATCGCGTCGTCTTCTGTCTCTTCCCCCATCAGGACCGCTACGTCGTACCTGCGCGGGCTCTCACGCTCGTGCCCGACGGCGTCCCCGCGCAGCGGGCCACCCTCGCCGGCGTGGTGGAGACAGCGGTCAACGCGGTGTGGGACGCCGCGCCCCGCCTCGGCGACCGGGTGGCGGTCGTCGGAGCCGGCCTGGTCGGGTGCTGCGTCGCGGCCGTACTCCGCAGCTTCCCGCTGAGCCGTCTGGAGCTCGTCGACGTCGACCGGACCCGGGCGTTCGTCGCGTCGGCTCTCGGCGTCGACTTCGTCGAGCCGGCGGCGGCCGCCGGCGAGTGCGACATCGTCGTCCACACATCGGCCACGGCGGCGGGCCTCCAGCGGAGTCTGGAGCTGCTCGGGGACGAGGGCGACGTCACCGAGCTGTCGTGGTACGGCACGCGGGACGTGACGGTCCGGCTGGGCTCGGTCTTCCACTCCCGCCGTCTGGCGGTACGCGCCAGCCAGGTCGGTGAGGTCGCCGCGGCACGGCGGGCCCGCCGTACCCGTGCGGACCGGCTCTCGCTGGCGTTGGACCTGCTGCACGACGACGTGTACGACGCGCTCATCAGCGGGAGCAGCCCGTTCGCCGAGCTCCCGGACACCATGCGCAGGCTCGCCTCCGGTGAGCTGCCGGCGCTCTGCCACGTCATCGACTACTGAGGAGGCCGTCATCTACGCCGTCACCGTCCGCGACCACATGATGGTGGCGCACAGCCTGCCGCGTGCGGCCTTCGGGCCCGCACAGGGCCTCCACGGCGCCACGTACGTGGTGGAGGCGACGTTTCGCCGCCGAGAGCTCACCGACCACGCCGTCGTGGTGGACATCGGGGCTGCCGCCGCGGCGGTCGACGACGTCCTCGGCCGGCTGCGGTACCGCAACCTCGACGAGCACCCGGCGTTCGCCGGGGTGCTCACGACGACGGAGGTCCTCACCCGTTGGGTCGCGGACCGGCTCCTCGAGTCGGCCGTGACGCAGGGCCTGGACGGGCTCGACGTCGTCCTGCGGGAGTCACCCGACGCCTGGGTGGCGTACACGGCGGACGCTTGAGGCTCCGCTTCGTCGTCCCCGCCGACATCGACGCACCCACCGGCGGAAACGTCTATGACCGGGCTGTCGCGGATGCCCTGCGGCGCACCGGTGACACGGTGGCCCTGGTGCGCTGCGAGCCGCACGCTCTGACGTCCGCGCTGGTGCGACGGTGGACCGGGCTCACGCTCGTCGACGGACTGCTCGCCAGCCAGCAGCCGGAGGTCGTCGCGGGAGCACGGGTCGGTGTGCTCGTACACATGGCCAGGGCGCTGCAGACGGGGCTGGAGCCCGAGCAGGCCAAAGAGATCAGGCAGCTCGAACGACGCGCACTGCAGGCGGCCAGCCCCGTCATCGCCACCAGCCGGTGGACGGCGGAGTACCTGGCGCGTCATCACGGGCTGCATTCGGTCGCCGTGGCGGAGCCCGGGGTCGACCCGGCCGACGTCATGCCGGGGTCGGACCCGCCGCTGCTCGTCCAGCTCGCCGCGCTGCTGCCCCACAAGGACCAGCTGGGCGTGGTCGCCGCCCTGAGTGACGTGAGAGACCTGCCGTGGCGGGCGCGGTTGGCAGGACCGGTCGACCGCGACGCCGCGTACGCCGCCTCGGTCCATGCAGCGGTGGTGACCGCCGAGCTGACGGGTCGCATCGAGATCCCTGGGGCGATGCCCCGTCGGCTGGCCTGGGCGGGTGCCGACCTGGCGTTGCTGCCATCGCTGGTCGAGGCGTACGGGATGGTCGTGACGGAGGCTCTCGCCCGCGGGATCCCGGCGATCGTCGCCGCCGGCGGGCCGGCCGAGGCGCTCGGCCTCTCCCCCGACGGCGAGCGCCCGGGCGTCGTGGTCCGGCCGGGCGACACGGCAGAGCTCGCGAGGGAGCTGCGGCGATGGCTGACGGACGAGGGGCATCGCGCCCGACTGCGCTCGGCGGCAGCGTCGAGGCGCCCGTCGCTGCCCGGCTGGGACACCACGGCACGGCTCAT
>JAWWPH010000316.1:0-4262 GCA_033850875.1 Nocardioidaceae bacterium
AGCCGGCGTTGTTGACCACCACCGCGAACGGCTCCGATCGCAGCCTGGCCTCGACCTGCCGGGTCTGCTCCAGGTCCGAAAGGTCGGCGGTAAGGATCTCCGTCGCAACGCCGTGGGCGGCGCCGAGCTCGTCGGCGACCCGGTCGAGCCGAGCCGCGTCGCGGGACACGAGGACCAGGTCGTTGCCCGCTGCAGCGAGGGCCATGGCGAAGGCGAGTCCGATGCCCGACGTGGGTCCGGTGACCAGGCAACGAGGCACCCGGCAACTATGGTCAGGCGGCGCCGCGTACACAAGCCGGCCGACACACCCCCCGAGCTCGTTCGGGTGGCCTGAGAGCCGCGCGCGCGCCCCTAGGATGTCGAAGGTGTTCTCGACCGAGCCGCCGCGACACCGGGCCTCCCCCGCGCCGCATCGTGTGCTCGCCGTCGGCGGGGCCGCAGCCATCACGGGCCTAGCGCTGGCAGGCTCGCTCGGCTTCGGGCCGGGCGCGGCATCGGGGCACCAACAGCAGCCGTCGGCCGCCTCCGTACAGACGGCGACGTCGTCCTCGACCGCCACCACACCAGCACCGACGACCTCGACCACGACGGGACCGTCGGCCTCGACCGGGGCTGGGTCGACGACGTCGTCCGGTGGGGCCGCGTCGACGACCACGCCGACGACCGGTACGCAGTCGGGCACGTCGGGTACCAGTGGGAAGCAGCATGACGGCCCGCCCCCTCTACCGGCGAACTCCGGGCTGGGCCGGCGCGTCGTGTACGACATCAGTGCGCAGCGGGTCTGGCTGGTCGACCGGCACAACGACGTCCGGCGGACCTATCTGGTGTCCGGCGGCAAGAACCCCCACCTGCTCAGCCCCGGCACGTACGCGGTCTATGCGCGGGAGCGCCACGCCATCGCCTTCAACCACAAGGAGACGATGGGGTACATGGTGGCGTTCGCTCACGGCGCCCACTACGCCATCGGCTTCCATGACATCCCGGTGGCCGACGCCAGCGGTTCGACCGTGCAGTCGCGGGGCCAGCTGGGTACTCCGCAGTCCGCCGGATGCATCCGGCAGGCGCGTCCCGACGCTCGTGCGATGTGGCGGTTCGCGTCGACGGGTACGACCGTCGTCGTCACAGCCTGAGATCGGCTGGGCGCGCGGGCTCTGCGCGACTGCCGGGCAGCGGATTGCGGGCAGCGCTTGGCTGCTCCGGTCAGCGGCGGTCAGCCGTCCGCGGGCTGGCTGACGGGTGCGCCGCTGCGGGTCCGCGTGCGGTTACGCCGCCGCCGCTTGCCCGAGCCGCTGGCGGCCGGCGACGCGGCCTGTGCTGCGTCGCCCTGCCCGGACGAAGCGCCGTCCGCCTCGCCCGCGGATCCACCGCGGGTACGGCTCCGACGCCGACCGGGCTCGGCCGCGCCACTGTTACGTCTGCCGGCGCTGCGTCCGGAGTCACCGCGGCCCGGTCCCGAAGCCGGCGCAGATCTGGGGGCCGCCGGTGGCGCTGGCTTGAGGCGTCCGAGCGCACCCGGCGGAATGCCCTGCTCGTGGAACAGGTGTTCGCTGGTGGAGTAGGTCTCCTCCGGCTCGTCGTACGGCAGGTCGAGCGCCTTGTTGATGACCTTCCAGCGGGTCACGTCGGGCCAGTCGACGAACGTGATCGCGACGCCGGACGCGCCGGCGCGACCTGTACGGCCGATCCGGTGCACGTAGTTCTTCTCGTCCTCGGGGCACGTGTAGTTGATGACGTGGGTGACGCCCTCGACGTCGATGCCGCGCGCGGCGACGTCGGTCGCGACGAGGATCTCGATCTTGCCTTCGCGGAAGCGGGCCATCGCTTTCTCGCGGGCCGCCTGGACCATGTCGCCGTGCAGCGGCGACGCCGGGAAGCCCCGGTCGATCAGGTCCTCGGCCAGCCGCTGGGCCTGGCGCTTGGTACGGGTGAAGATGATGGACAGGCCCCGGTTGTCGGCCTGCAGGATGCGCGCGATGATCTCGGGCTTGTCGAGGTCGTGTGCCTGGTAAACGAACTGAGCCGTCGCGGGTACGGTCTGAGCGTCGGTGCTCGACTCGGCCCGGATGTTGACCGGGTGTCGCATGTGAGTGCGGGCGAGGGTGACGACCTCGCCGCGCATGGTCGCGGAGAAGAGCATCGTCTGGCGCAGCTCGGGCGTCTTGGAGATGAGCCGTTCGACATCGGGCAGGAATCCGAGGTCGAGCATCTCGTCGGCCTCGTCGAGCACGAGTACCTTGACGTGCCCGAGGTCGAGCGACCGCCGGTTGGCGAGGTCGAGCAGCCGGCCGGGAGTCCCGACGACGACGTCGACCCCTGACGCGAGCGCGTCGAGCTGCGGCTCGTACGGGACCCCGCCGTAGACCGTGAGCGTACGAGTGCCGCGAAGCCTGCCGGCCGCGGTGATGTCGCCAGAGACCTGCAACGCGAGCTCTCGGGTCGGCGCGATGACCAGGGCCTGCGGTTTACCGGGTGCCACCAGCTCGGAGAAGTCGGGGTCGCCGGGGGCGATGATGCGTTGCAGGACGGGGATCGCGAAGGCGAGCGTCTTGCCGGTCCCGGTACGCGCCTGACCGATCAGGTCGGTGCCGAGGAGCGCGATCGGGAGGGCCATCTCCTGGATCGGGAAGGCCTCGGTGATGCCGACCTCGGTGAGCGCCTGGACGATCTCGGGGAGGACCCCGAGGTCTTCGAACGTGGACAGAACGAATCTCGATTCTTGCTGGGAGGACGCCTCGGCGGGTTGTCGCAGCCACGGCGTCGGGTCCGAGTCTATCGGGCGGGGCAGACAAGGGGCGCTAATCTTCACCGCATGAGCGAATATCCTCCCGGCGAGGAGGCGGTATCCGATCGCCAGGAGGGGTCGCCGACGTCCGCTTTCGACGACGACGCGTACCGGGTCGCCGTCGTCGACCTGCTCGGCGGGCTCGCGTACTCGGAGCTCACGGCCTTCGAGCGGCTCACCGAGGATGCCACCACGGCTCCTACGCTGGAGGACAAGGTGGCGCTCGCGTCGATGGCCGTCGCGGAGTTCGGCCACTTCTCCCGGCTGCGGGACCGGCTGAGCGACCTGGGCGCCGACCCGTTCGCGTCGATGGAGCCTTTCCACGCGCCGGTCGACGCGTTCCACGCGCACACGGCACCGTCGGACTGGCTGGAGAGCCTCATCAAGGCGTACGTCGGCGACGGGCTGGCGGCGGACTTCTACCGCGAGATCGCCACGTACCTGGACCCGGAGACCCGCGACCTCATCCTGGCCACGCTCGACGACACGGGACAGTCGCAGTTCGCCGTCGACCGGGTGCGGAAGGCGATCGAGGCGAACCCGAAGATCGCCGGCCGCCTCGCCCTGTGGGCGCGCCGGCTGATGGGCGAGGCGCTGAGCCAGGCGCAGCGGGTGGCCGCCGAACGTGACGCCTTGTCGACGCTGCTCGTCGGAGGTGTCGATCGGCCCGGTATGGACCTGGCCGCGATCGCCCGTATGTTCGCGCGCCTGACGGAGACGCACACGGCGCGGATGGCCGCCCTCGGCCTGCAAGCCTGATCCGTCCCCAGCCCGCGAGGGTCACGTGGTTCCCCGAGGAGTCAGCTTGTCCCCGTCGAGGAGCCGAAGCTCGTGCGTGAACGGTGTACGCACCGAAGGCCTAGCGGCTCTTCTCAGCGATGCATCTGCGCCCGCTCGGCCGGCCACTTGCGCCCGCTCGACGTGACATTTGCGCCCGCTCGGCCGGCCATGTGCGCCCGCTCGACGTGACATTTGCGCCCGCTCGGCCAGACATTTGCGCCCGCTCGGCCGGACATTTGCGCCCGCTCGGCGGGAGTCGGGCGGTCAGACGGGACGGAAACCCATCCGGCGGCCGCTCACGTCGACGACCTCGACGTACGCGAGCTTCTCGGCGGGTACGTAGACCGTGCGGCCCTTGTCGTCGGACAGCACGAACAGCCCGTCGTCGTCGGCGAGGGCGGCGTTCACCGCCTTGAGCACGTCGTCGGCGCTCTGGCTGGATTCGAGCGTGAGCTCGCGGTTGGCGTTGGTCACGCCGATCTTGACCTCCACGAGGAGTCCTTCCAGATCTGTCGTCACGGGCAGTTCCAGCCTAGCCAGGCGGTGGTAGCCGCCGGTCCGACCGCTCGGGGAAGCCGCGGATCCCGCGCCAGGCGAGGGTCGAGATCAGGTCGATCGCCCGCTCCCGCGGGAGCTCGCCCTCGGCGCTCAGCCAGAACCGGGCGCTCACCTGGCTCATCCCCACGAGCGCCACCGCCAG
>JAWWPH010000317.1:0-8309 GCA_033850875.1 Nocardioidaceae bacterium
CGCTGGCGCTGTGGTCGGGAGAGGACGGTCTCGACGCCATCCGCTCGGTCGCGGAGGTGGCGGCTCGCCTCCTCGTCGACGGCGGCCTGGTGCTGTGCGAGCACGCGGACTCCCAGGGCGAGGCAGCGCCGGGCGTGTTCGCGGCAGCGGGTCACTGGCATCAGGTGCGCGACCACGCCGACCTTTCCGGCCGACCGCGCTTCCTCAGCGCGCGACGGGCGCCCCGCCGGTCAGGATCGGATGGCACGATAGCCGTGTGACGACCATCTACTCCCTCAACGACCCGGCTCGCCGCTCCGAGGGATTCGCCGAGGCGAAGGAGGCGCTGACGTCCGGCGCCCTCGTCGTCATGCCGACCGACACTGTGTACGGGATCGCCGCCGACGCGTTCGACGCCGCGGGCGTGCGCCGGCTGCTCAGGGCCAAGGGACGCGGTCGGAACATGCCCACACCTGTGATGATCGGCTCCGGCGACACCATGCGCGCGCTCGCGACCAGCCTGACCGCGGAGACCCGCGAGCTCGCGGCCGCGATGTGGCCGGGTGCGCTGACCATCATCTGCCGCCAGCAGCCCAGCCTGCGCTGGGACATCGGTGACAGCCGCGGCACCGTCGCCCTGCGCGTGCCCGCGCACGACGACGCGATCGACCTGCTGCTGGACAACGGGCCGCTGGCGGTCAGCTCGGCCAACACCACGGGCATGCCTCCGGCGACCACGATCGCGGAGGCCGAGGGGATGCTCCAGGAGACGGTCGACGTCTACCTTGACGGCGGGCCCACTCCCGGGCCCACGCCGTCGACGATCGTCGACGCGACCGGGTCGGTCCTCCGGGTCGTCCGGGTGGGCGTGATCAGCGTCGCCCGGCTCCGCGAGGTGGTGCCGTCGATCGAAGCACCGGAGGACCTCGACGCGCCCGACGTGTTCGAAGGGTTCGCCTCGCCGGACGAAGAGGGTGACGGCGGGACCGACGGCGAGCCACCCGAGCAGTCGGCGATCCCGGAGCAGACGATTCCCGAGGCGTACGACAGCGACGACGGCCCGAGGCCGCCCGGAGACTGATGCGCGAATACCTGCTGATCTTCCTCGTCGCCCTGGCGGTCACCTACCTGCTGGCCGTGCTGGCGCGCGAGCTGGCCATGCGTACCGGGGCCTTCGCGCGGGTACGCGACCGCGACGTGCACGAGATCCCGATCCCGTACTTCGGCGGCGTCGCCATGATGGGCGGACTGGTGGCGGCGTACGTCGTCGCCGTCCACCTCCCGCTCCTGCGCAGCTCGCCCAGCCACGTGGTGATCTTCCACGACACCCGGGCGATCCTGGTCGGTGGCGCCATCATGTGCCTGGTCGGCGTCCTCGACGACCTCTTCGAGCTCGATGCCCTCACGAAGCTCGTCGGCGAGGGGCTGGCGGCCGCCGTGGTCGTCGTCCAGGGTGTCGAGATCTTCTGGATCCCCCTGCCGGGCCGTGGGTCCCTGCCCGCCTTCTCGCTCGGCGGCTCGCAGGCCGCCCTGCTCACGATCCTGCTCGTCGTGGCGACGGTCAACGCCGTCAACTTCGTCGACGGCCTCGACGGACTCGCCGCGGGTGTGGTCGGCATCGGAGCCATAGCGTTCTTCACGTACTCGGTCCTGCTCGTCTTCGTCAACCAGGTCGAGGGCGGCACGACGGCGGCGATCCTCACTGCAGCACTCGCCGGCGTCTGTGTCGGGTTCCTTCCGCACAACTTCTTCCCGGCACGGATGTTCATGGGCGACTCGGGAGCGCTGCTGATCGGGTTCATGCTCGCCTGCTCGACGATCAGCCTGACCGGCCAGTATCCCGCCTCACGGATCTCGCAGGGGGTCTTCGGCGCGACCGCGAGCCTGCTGCCGGCGATGCTCCCGCTGCTGCTGCCCTTCGCCGTCCTGCTCGTCCCCTTCGTCGACCTGGTCCTGGCGGTGATCCGCCGGACCCGCGCCGGGCTCTCGCCGTTCGCCCCGGACATGAAGCACCTCCACCACCGCCTCCTCGAGATGGGTCACTCCCAGCGCCGCGCAGTCATGGTGATGTACCTGTGGGCCGGGCTGGTGGCCTTCGGGTGCGTGGTGCTCAGCCTGTTCTCGGGCTGGTGGTCCCTCGCCGGGCTGACGACGATGACGGCGACCGCGCTCCTGCTGACCTTCGGCGTCCCCGGGCACGAGGGGATCATCTCTGCGGAGGACGCCTGACAGACAGAGCCCGGCCAGACAGAGCCCGGCGAAGTCCGCGGAGGCGTCCGCTACGCTGTCGCCCTCCGCTCGCTCCGGGTGGCGCACCGTGCTGCCCTCTGGCAGTCTGCACGTAGCATTCAGAAAGACTTTGTGCTATTTTTCACAAGCAGGAGGAGTGAAGTTCGAACTCCTGCTCGAGACGTTGACCACCCCGAGCTATCGAGGAACGGCCGCCATCATGACGACCACAGCCCCGTACCACGTCCCGGTTTCAGCCTGCGCCTGCGCGGGCCCTGACACCCGCAGCCGCGTGCCCGCTCCCGAGGTGGTCCACCAGCGCACCGGGAGCGGTTCGGGTGGCAGGCGATGAGGACCAGGATGCGGAGCTCGGTGCGTGGGAGCTGGTCGGGCTCGGCGGCTTCGTCGTCGGGTGCGTCGTGGCCGGTCTGGTCATCGGCTGGGCGGTCGACGACCACTGGGACAGCGCCCCGGTCGGGATCCTCGTCGGACTCGCGGTCGGCATCGTCGTCGGGATCGTCGGCTCGGCGGTCCGGATCGCCGGCTACCTGCGGAGCTGACGGCGACGCCCGTACTCCGGTCGTGACGTCGCAGGAGGGGAGGCGCTCATGAGCTCGTCCCTGGCCAGGGCCCTGTCGAGGCAGCGCAAGACCCTGTGGCTCGCCCTCGGCCTCTGCGTCGCGGCCGTCTGGATCAGCGCGCCGCTCGGCCGGTGGCCAGTAGGCGTGTTCTTGTCGATCGGCATCCTGCTGAGCCTGGCCAACCATGTGCTGACCGAGCGGACGCTACTCACCTCGGTCGAGGAGGGCGACCTGCTGACCCGCAGGCAGTACGCCACCTCATCGCTCGTCCGACTGCTGGGAGTCTCCCTGGTCGCGGTGGCTGTGACGGTAGCGTTCTGGCCGAACGGAGCGCTCGTCCTGTTCGGCCTCGCGCTCTTCCACCTGATCGTTCTCGTGGGTACGGGCATCCCGCTGCTGAAGGAGATCAAGAAGGCATGAGCGCTGCGCACGTCTTCACGGCGAGCACCGACATCAAGATCGGCGAGCACACGACCTTCTCGTGGCTCGGGATGACCTTCAACTCCGACACGATCTACTCGACGCTGATCGCGGGCGCGGTCGTCATCGTCTTCGGCCTGGTCATCGCCCGCGGTGCCAGCGTCAAGCACCCGAGCAAGCCACAGCTGATCTGGGAGTCGCTCGTCGGCTGGGTGACCGAGCAGGTGGAGTCGAACCTCGGTCGCGTCAACCCGTTCGTGATCCCGCTCGCCATCACGTTGTTCGCGTTCATCCTGATCGCGAACTGGCTGGAGCTGATCCCTACCGATGACTGGCTGAAGTCGCCCACCTCAGACGTCAACCTGACCTACGCCCTGGCTCTGCTCGTCATCGTCGGCGTCCACATCTACAGCGTCCGTCAACGCGGCGTGAAGGGCTACGTCCACCACTACTTCGAGCCCTACAAGGCTCTCTTCCCGATTCTGCTCATCGAAGAGATCGTCAAGCCGTTCACACTGGCGCTCCGGCTCTTCGGCAACATCTTCTCCGGCGGCATCATGCTGGCGATCATCGGTCTGCTGCCGACGTGGATCCTGTGGGGGCCGAACGGCGTCTGGAAGCTCTTCGACCTGTTCATCGGGCTCATCCAGGCCTTCATCTTCGCGCTGCTGACCATCCTGTACTTCGGCATGGCGGGGGACACCCACGACGACGAGGCCCACGCGAGCAGCCCGCACGACGCCGTCGACACGTCCGGCACCGAGTCGGCCGTCTCGATGGAGTCACAGGCGAGAGGACCTCAGGTCGAAGCGGCACACTGACAGCAGCACCGGCACGTGACCCGTACACAGACACACCCACACAAGGCGTAGGGCGTCGGTCCGACCGCCACGAGTAAGGGAGAGAAATGGCAGTAGACAGCAGTCTCGACTCGGCGATCAAGACGGCCGGCGCGTTCGTCGGCGGTGGCCTCGCGCTCGGCGGCGGCGCCATCGGCGCGGCCATAGGTGACGGCCTCGCCGGTAGCTCGACGATCCAGGGCGTCGCACGCCAGCCCGAGGCCCAGGGCAGGCTGATGACGTTGTTCTTCCTGACCGTCGGTCTGGTAGAGGCGATGTACTTCATCAACCTCGCCTTCATGGCCCTGTTCGTCTTCGTGCTCGGCAAGTAACCCTTTACGTGAAGGGATCGGTGAACTGATGCGTACGACGAACCTCGCGAGCAACTTCCTCGTCCCCAACGGAACGTTCTTCGTCGAGCTGATCACGTTCATCGTGATCCTGGGCGTGCTCGCGAAGTGGGTGGTGCCGCGGATCAACGCCGCGATGGCTCAGCGCCAGGAGGCGATCAGTCGCGAGTTCAGCCAGCTCGAGGAGGCCCGCGCCAACGCGGAGGCGACCGAGAAGGAGTACCGGGACCAGCTCGCGGATGCTCGGCACGAGGCCGCCCAGCTCCGGGAGAAGGCGCGCGAGGAGGGCGCGGCGATCATCGCCGAGATGCGCGAGAAGGCGCAGTCGGAGTCGGCCCGGATCCTCAAGAACGCGCAGTCGCAGCTCGAGGCCGAGAAGCAGCAGGTCATCGCCCAGCTCCGTACCGAGGTCGGCGCCATGGCGACCGGCCTGGCCGGCCGGATCGTCGGGGAGTCGCTCGAGGACGAGGCGCGTCAGCGCCGGACCGTCGAGCGCTTCATCGCCGAGCTCGAGAGCTCGGCCTCGGCGGCGACCAGCTGATGCGCGGGATATCGGCCGAAGGGCTCGCCGACTCGGAGGCGAAGGTCGAGGAGCTGGCGTCCGCCGGCGACGCGGCCCGCCTCGGCTCGGAGCTGTTCGCCGTGGCCGACCTGCTCGGCCGGGAGGCCGCGCTGCGCCGGGCCCTGACCGACCCGTCGACGAGCGGCAAGGCGAAGAGCTCGCTCGCGTCCGCCGTGTTCGACGGCAAGCTCAGCCAGGAGGCGATCCAGGTGGTCGCGACGGCCGCGGGAGCCCGCTGGTCGTCGGCGAGCGACTTCGTCGATGCGATCGAGCAGCTCGCAGCCATGGCCTTCGTCATCGAGTCCGAGAGCGCCGGCGAGCTGAGCGAGCTCGAGGACGAGCTGTTCCGGTTCGGCCGCGTGATCTTGAGCGACGCCCGGCTCCGCGACGCGATCACCAACCGCCAGGTGCCGGCCGAGCACCGTCAGGCGCTGGTCCGCTCGCTGCTCGAGGGCAAGGCGTCGGAGCCGGCGGTCGCCCTCGCGGTGCATGCGGTCGCGTCGAGACACCGATCCGTCGAGGTGGCCCTCGAGGAGTACGAGCGGGTGGCCGCCGAGCGCCAGCAGCGACTGGTCGCGGTCATCCGTACCGCTGTCGAGCTCACGGAGGACCAGCGCGACCGGCTGGCAGCGGCCCTGGCCAAGCAGTACGGCAGCAAGATCCAGCTCAACGTCGTCGTGGATCCCGAGGTGCTGGGCGGGGTTAGGGTCGAGTTGGGCGACGACGTCATCGACGGCACCGTCTCGGCCCGCCTCGACGAGGCGGCACGGCGGCTCGCCGGATAGAGCGCAGACCGGCACCACGGCAGTTCTGACGACGCGACGTCGTCTCACCACCGAAACGAAGAGAGCAGGTACGAAGCATCATGGCGGAGCTCACGATCAGTCCCGACGAGATCCGGGACGCGCTGCAGCGGTTCGTCTCCGACTACCAGCCGGAGACGGCGGCCCGCGAAGAGGTCGGCACGGTGGCGGAGGCCGGAGACGGCATCGCCCGGGTCGAGGGCCTGCCGTCGGCGATGGCCAACGAGCTGCTGGAGTTCGAGGACGGCACCCTCGGGATCGCGCTGAACCTCGACACCCGGGAGATCGGTGTCGTCGTGCTGGGCGACTTCTCGGGCATCGACCAGGGGCAGACCGTGCGCCGCACGGGCGAGATCCTCTCGGTGCCCGTCGGCGACGCCTACCTCGGCCGGGTCGTCGACCCGCTCGGCAACCCGATCGACGGGCTCGGCGAGCTCGAGACCGACGAGCGGCGTGCGCTGGAGCTGCAGGCGGCGTCGGTGGTGCAGCGCCAGGGCGTGAAGGAGCCGATGCAGACCGGCATCAAGGCCATCGACGCGCTCACACCGATCGGCCGCGGTCAGCGCCAGCTCATCATCGGTGACCGGCAGACCGGCAAGACCGCCATCGCCATCGACGCGATCATGAACCAGAAGGCGAACTGGGACTCGGGCGACCCGGACAAGCAGCTGCGCTGCATCTACGTCGCCATCGGACAGAAGGGCTCGACGATCGCGTCCGTGCGGGCCGCCCTGGAGGAGGCCGGCTGCCTGGAGTACACGACGATCGTGGCCGCGCCGGCCTCGGACGCCGCCGGGTTCAAGTACCTCGCCCCGTACACCGGCTCGGCCATCGGCCAGCACTGGATGTACGACGGCAAGCACGTGCTCATCATCTTCGACGACCTCACCAAGCAGGCCGAGGCCTACCGGGCCGTGTCGCTGTTGCTGCGCCGCCCACCGGGCCGCGAGGCGTACCCGGGCGACGTCTTCTACCTGCACAGCAGGCTGCTGGAGCGCTGCGCGAAGCTCTCCGACGAGCTGGGTGCCGGCTCGATGACCGGCCTGCCGCTGGTGGAGACCAAGGCCAACGACGTGTCGGCGTACATCCCGACCAACGTCATCTCCATCACCGACGGTCAGATCTTCCTCCAGTCCGACCTCTTCAACGCCAACCAGCGGCCCGCGATCGACGTCGGTGTCTCCGTGTCGCGCGTCGGCGGCGCCGCGATGGTGAAGGCGATGCGCAAGGTCACCGGCTCGCTCAAGGTCGACCTGGCCCAGTACCGGGCGATGGAGGCGTTCGCGATGTTCGCCTCCGACCTCGACGCCGCCTCCCGCAACCAGCTCGACCGCGGCAGCAGGCTGATGGAGCTGCTCAAGCAGCGCCAGTACTCGCCGTACCCGGTCGAGGAGCAGACGGTGTCCATCTGGGCGGGGACGACGGGCAAGCTCGACATCGTGCCGGTCAACGACGTACTGCGCTTCGAGCGCGAGTTCCTCGACTACCTGCACCGCGAGCACGGTGGTGTGCTCGACTCCATCCGCGAGTCCGGCGACTTCACCGATGACACCGAGACGACCCTCGACGACGCGTACAAGGCCTTCCTCGGCCAGTTCGAGACCAGTGAGGGCGAGTCCCTGCACGCCGGGCACGAGGAGTTCGACGCGATGGACAAAGACGACGTCGAGCAGGAGCAGATCGTCAAGCAGAAGCGAGGCTGACGATGGCTGCGACGCTGCGCCAGCTGCGCGCCCGGATCAAGTCGGTCCAGGCGACGCAGAAGATCACGCGCGCCTTCGAGCTGATCGCGGCGTCGCGGGTGGTCAAGGCGCAGCAGCGGGCCTCGGCGGCCGCGCCGTACGCACGCGAGCTGACCCGCGCGGTCTCCGCCGTCGCGACGTTCAGCAACGTCGACCACCCGCTGACTACCGAGCCCGAGGACCCCAAGCGGGCCGCCGTCCTGGTCGTCACCAGCGACCGGGGTCTCGCGGGGGCGTACTCGTCGGCGGTGCTTCGCGACGCGGAGCGGCTCCGCGAGCAGCTGCGCTCGGAGGGCAAGGAGGTCGCCCTGTACATCAGCGGCCGCAAGGGCGTCGCCTACTACACCTTCCGGCAGCGGCCGATCGTGGAGCAGTGGAGCGGCTTCTCCGACACGCCGACCTACGAGGCGGCGCGGGAGATCGCCGACACCCTGATCGCCGCGTTCGTCGAGGACGAGGGTGAGACGGCTGTCGAGGAGGTGCACGTCGTCTACACGCGGTTCAAGTCGATGCTGGTACAGGAGCCGACGACCGTGCGCCTGCTGCCGCTCGAGGTCGTCGAGAGCGACGAGCGCTCCGAGGGCGAGCTGCTGCCGCTGTACGACTTCGAGCCCTCGCCCGAGGACGTGCTCGACGCCCTGCTGCCGAGGTACGTCCAGAGCCGCATCTTCTACTGCCTGCTGCAGGCGGCCGCCTCGGAGCTCGCCTCCCGGCAGCGCGCCATGAAGTCGGCGACGGACAACGCCGACGAGCTCATCGTGAAGTACACCCGAAACGCCAACCAGGCCCGCCAGGCCGGTATCA
>JAWWPH010000322.1:0-9315 GCA_033850875.1 Nocardioidaceae bacterium
ACCCTGCTGTTGTGTAGCCCCGGCCACTAGGTTGTCCCCATGACGACCGACGCGCCGTACCGACTCGTGCTGTTGCGCCACGGCGAGAGCGAATGGAACGCCAAGAACCTCTTCACGGGCTGGGTCGACGTCGGCCTCAGCGAGCGAGGCCAGGACGAGGCGATCCGCAGCGGAGCGCTGATGGCCGACGCCGGCGTGCTGCCCGACCTGCTCCATACGTCGGTGCTCCGACGGGCCATCCAGACCGCCCAGCTGTGCCTTGACCCCATCGACCGGCACTGGCTGCCCGTACGCCGATCCTGGCGCTTGAACGAGCGGCACTACGGTGCGCTGCAGGGCAAGAACAAGAAGGAGACGCTGGAGCAGTACGGCGAGGAGCAGTTCATGCTCTGGCGCCGGTCGTACGACACACCGCCGCCGCGGATCGCCGCCGACGACGAGTTCAGCCAGTCCGCCGACGCCCGGTACGCCGGGCTCCCCGACGAGATCCGCCCGCGCACGGAGTGCCTCGCCGACGTCGTCGACCGGATGCTGCCGTACTGGTACGACGCGATCGTCCCGGACCTGCTCACGCAGGCGACCGTCCTCGTGGCGGCGCACGGCAACTCGATGCGGGCGCTCGTCAAGCACCTCGACGACATGTCGGACTCCGAGGTCGTCAGCCTCAACATCCCGACCGGGATACCGCTGCTGTACGAGCTCGGCCCGGATTTGCGGCCGCTTTCGGTCGGGGGCAGGTACCTCGACCCCGAAGCCGCCGCGGCGGCGATCGAAGCCGTCAAGAACCAGGGGCGCTAGACGCAGCTGAGCCGGACCGAGGATTCGGTCCGGCTCGATGTGGTGGCCGTGAAGCCGGTCTGCTGCGTCAGCCGATGAAGGGCTGACCGGCGAGACGCTCCTCGACCCGCTGCCTGCGGCGGCGAAGCCTCGCTTCGCGATTGGCCAGGCGGACGGCTGCGGAGAGAACCGACCTCCGCGCCTCGGCACGCCTGGACACGCCGATTTCGCGCGCGACGTCCGGTGCGCTGATCATGCTGTCCTCTTTTTCTGCGACTGTGAGCCGCCATCGTGTGTAAGAAGCGTAGATGCGTCTTACCTCTTACACATTACGTCTCCCCAGCCTCGCAACCAAGGGGCGAAGACGTGATGCGGGACACCTTCTCCCGGCCGCCTCAGCTAGGCCAACGGTTCCGTCTCGTCGCGCTCCAGCCAGCCACGGAACGCGTCCAGATTGCGCGTCGACTCGCCGCGGCTCCGTCGCCACCGCCACTCGCGGCGGATCGACGATGCGAAACCCAGCTCGAGGATCGTGTTGAAGGACTCGTCGCAGTACACGGCCACCGACCCGAGGACGCGGTCGATCTCGCCGTGGGTCACCGCATCCAGCGAGAACCGGCCGCTCAGGTAGATGTCGCCGGTGCGGTCGAGGGCGAAGCCCACGCCGTACATCCGCAGGTTCCGGGTCAGCAGCCAGCGGTACACGCCCGCATGGTTCTCGTCAGGGTTCCGGCACACGAAGGCGTCGACGCCCAGGGCGTGCTCACCGACACTGAGCCGGCACGGGATCGCCAGCTTGTGGTCTCCCGGCAGCTCGACGGCGAAGACGCCGGCGGCCGACTCGTCGACAGCCAGCCCCGCCTCCAGAAGCGACGCTCGCACCGTCTCGACCGCTGCACCGCGGCGAGATTGCGGCGCCACCGTCACGTGGCGATCGCCAGCGCCTCGGCCCGCATGAGGTCCGCCGCCGCCGAGTACGCCTCGAGCGTTCGGCGTGCCGTGACCTCCCAGCCGAACTGCCGGGCATGGTCGGCACCGGCACCAGCCATCGCGTCCCGGGTCGCGGGGTCGTCGAGCAGCCGACCGATCACGTCGGCGTAGTCGCGCGGGTCGTGACTGTCGACCAGGACACCGGTCTGGCCGTCGAGGACGGCCGTGGGGAGGCCGCCGACGTTCGCGGCCACCACGGGCGTCCCGCATGCCTGCGCCTCGATGGCGACCAAGCCGAACGACTCGTTGTATGACGGCACCACGACCAGCGAGGCGGCCCGGTAGTAGTCCACCAGAGCGGCCTGCTCCACGGGCGGGACGAACCGGACCAGGTCGTCGACACCGAGCGACGCTGCGAGGTCGACGAGCCCGCGAGGGGTCTCCAGACCGCTGCCCGAAGGGCCCCCGATGACCGGGACGACGAGCCGGTCGCGCAGGGCGGGGCGGCGCCGCACGAGCTCCGCGACGGCCTCGATGACGACGTCGGGTGCCTTGAGCGGCTGGATCCGTCCGGCGAACATGACCGCCAAGGCGTCCGAAGCCATCCCGAGGCGGCGGCGCGCCGCAGCCTTGTCGGCTGGCCGGAACATGTCGAGGTTCACCCCGGGCGTGATCACCCGTAGGCGAGCAGGGTCGGCGTCGTAGAGGTCGACCAGCTGGCGGGCTTCCTCATCGGTATTGGCGACGATCAGGTCGGCGGCTTCGACCACCTGTTCCTCACCGATGATCCGCGCGGTCGGCTCAGCGGGGTCGCCGGCGGCCAGCGAACCGTTCTTGACCTTGGCCATGGTGTGCATGGAGTGGACGAGGGGGACGCCCCAACGGTCGCGCGCCAAGGCACCGACCTGGCCCGACAGCCAGTAATGGGAGTGGATGACGTCGTAGTACCCGGGAGCGAACGTCGCCTCGGTGCGCAGAACCTCCCTGGCGAAGGTGCACAGCTGACCGGGCAGCTCAGCCTTGGTCAACCCCTCCAGCGGACCGGCGATGACATGCCGAACGGTGATGCCCGGGGCCAGCTCCATGACGGGCGGCAGGTCGCGCGACGTCGCCCGCGTGAAGATCTCGACCTCGATACCGGCGGCGGCGAGCTGACGGGACAGCTCGACGATGTACACGTTCATCCCTCCGGCGTCGCCCGTGCCGGGCTGGTCGAGCGGTGAGGTGTGCACGCTCAGCATGGCCACCCGGCGAGGCGCGCGTCCCGTTCGCCCACCAGCGCCGTGGGTTTTGCCGGTCAGCGGAGGAGCCGTGGTCGCCAACGCGTCACTGATCGCTCGCACCGTCACCGGACATGCACCTCCAGGGGACCCAACAACCGCCGAGTCTCCCGCATTTCCTCGACCGCCGCGAATCGGAGCGGTCGGCGAGCGCGACCGGGGAGGTGTTGCCGGAATTGGGTCCCCCGCAGGCGCCGACGGTAGACTGGGCAGTTGCTGCCATGCGCGCGGCGTACCCCACCCGACAGGACTCTTGCTCCGCCATGTCTACCTCGACGCCCACCGTCACCGCCCCCGCGGCGCCCGCACGGACGAACCGCGACGACCTGCGCAACGTCGCCATCGTGGCGCACGTCGACCATGGGAAGACCACGCTCGTCGACGCGATGCTGTGGCAGTCGGGCGCCTTCCGGGCCGGTGCCGACATCGACGTGCGCGTCATGGACTCGGGCGATCTGGAGCGCGAGAAGGGCATCACGATCCTGGCGAAGAACACCGCCGTCCACTACGCGGGTCCCGCCGCCACGAACGGTCCGGTCACGATCAACATCATCGACACCCCCGGCCACGCCGACTTCGGCGGCGAGGTGGAGCGCGGACTGTCCATGGTCGATGGTGTCGTCCTGCTCGTCGACGCCTCCGAAGGTCCGCTGCCTCAGACCCGGTTCGTGCTGCGCAAGGCCCTGGCGCGCAAGCTTCCGGTCGTGCTCGTGGTCAACAAAGTCGACCGGCCCGACGCTCGCATCGACCACGTGGTCGAGGAGACGTACGAACTCTTCCTGGACCTGCTGGACTCCGAGTCCGCCGACGACTCGCTGGACTTCCCGGTGGTGTTCGCGTCCGCCAAGGCCGGTCGCGCGTCGATGACACAGCCCGCCGACGGCGAGTTCCCCGACGGTGCCGACCTCGAGGCGCTCTTCGCGACGATCCTGAGGACGGTGCCGGCACCGACGTACACCGAGGGCGCCCCGCTGCAGGCGCAGGTGACCAACCTCGACGCCTCCCCGTTCCTCGGCAGGCTCGCGCTGTGCCGCGTCCACGAGGGCACGCTGACGAAGGGCCAGACGGTGGCCTGGCTGCGACGGGACGGGTCTCGGCAGAACGTCAAGGTCACCGAGCTGCTGGTCACCGAGGCGCTCGAGCGGGTGCCCGGCAAGTCGGCCGGTCCCGGCGACATCATCGCGGTGGCCGGGATCCCGGAGATCACGATCGGCGAGACGCTGGCCGACGTCGACTCACCGGTCGCCCTTCCGCTCATCACGGTCGACGAGCCGGCGATCTCGATGACGCTCGGCATCAACACCTCGCCGCTGGCCGGTCGCGGCAAGGGGACGAAGGTGACGGCCCGGCTGGTCAAGGACCGCATCGACCGCGAGCTCGTCGGAAATGTCTCGATCCGGCTGCTGCCGACCGAACGGCCCGACACGTGGGAGGTCCAGGGACGCGGGGAGCTCGCCTTGGCGATCCTCGTGGAGCAGATGCGGCGCGAGGGCTACGAGCTCACCGTCGGCAAGCCGCAGGTGGTGACGAAGGAGATCGACGGCAAGCTGCACGAGCCGGTCGAGCGGCTGACGATCGACTGTCCCGAGGAGTACCTCGGCGTCGTCACCCAGCTGCTCGCGATACGCAAGGGGCGGATGGAGCAGATGATCAACCACGGCACCGGCTGGGTACGGATGGAGTTCCTCGTGCCGGCGCGTGGGCTGATCGGGTTCCGTACCGAGTTCATGACCGACACCCGCGGCACCGGTATCGCGAACCACGTCTTCGAAGGTTACGAGCCGTGGTTCGGCGATCTGCGTACCCGCCCGTCCGGGTCGCTCGTCGCCGACCGCAGTGGCGTGGCGACGTCGTACGCGATGTTCAACCTGCAGGAGCGTGGCAGCCTCTTCGTCGAGCCGGGCACCGAGGTGTACGAGGGGATGCTCGTCGGTGAGAACAGCCGCTCCGACGACATGGACGTCAACATCACCAAGGAGAAGAAGCTGACCAACGTACGGTCGGCGACCGCGGACGAGCTCGAGCGGCTCGTCCCGCCGCGGCGGCTCTCCCTCGAGCAGTCGCTGGAGTTCTGCCGCGAGGACGAGTGCGTCGAGGTGACCCCCGACGCGGTCCGGTTGCGCAAAGTGATCCTCGACCAGACGGTGCGGGGCCGGGCTACGGCCCGTGCACGGCGCGGCTGAGCGCTCCGCGCGTCGGGTGATTGCTGAGCGCTCCGCGCGTCGGGTGGTCCGGTCTCCACCCGTAAGGTCCGAGTCTGGGGTAGCTATAGGTACCTGGGAGTCGGATCCTTCAGGTCGAGAAAGCCAGTCCACAGCCAAGGTCCGACTCTGAGGTAGCCATGACCACCTGGAACTCGGATCCTTCAGGTGGGGCACGTGTCGGCGCGGCCCCAGCTCAGCGCACGTGCTGCAGAGCCTCGCTCAACGCGCGCGCCGCAGTCCGCAGCTCAGCGCAGGCGTCGCAGAGCCTCGCTCAGCGCGTCGTACGCGGCGTCGCCGAACGCGACCAGCCGCGCCTGGCTCACCTTCGACGGCGTACGCCGCAACGTCTCGACCGCAGCCGCTGCCGCGTCCTCGAGGGGCCATCCGTAGATCCCGGCCGACACCAGCGGAAATGCAACGGTCTCGGCGCCGAGCTCGTCAGCGACCGCGAGCGCGTTCGAGTAGCACGACGTGAGCAGGCTCCGATCGGTCTGGCCGCGTGCGTAGTTCGGGCCGACGACGTGGATCACCCACCGCGCGGGCAGGTCGCCGGCGGTCGTCCATCCGGCCTGCCCGGTCGGGAGCCCGTTAGGGAACCGTTCGATGCAGTCCGCGAGAACCGCTGGGCCGCCGGCCCGGTGAATGGCACCGTCGACGCCGCCGCCACCGCGCATCGCCGTGTTGGCCGCGTTGACGATCGCGTCGACCTGCTGCGAGGTGATGTCGCCGCGCTCGAGGATGAGCTCCATGCGCCCACCCTAGAGGGGGCCTTCAGTCGTTGAGGAAGCCGCTGACCAGGGACCTGAGCCGGGCCCGGTGTGTCCACAGCACTCCCCCGGGCGAGAAGATCTCGACTGTGGCGTTCGGCAGCACCTCGGCGATCTCGTGGACGACCGAGCTCGGGTGGGCCTCGTCGTGCTCCTGACCGATCAGCAGGACCGGGGCGGTCACCCGTGCCAGCAGCGCCCGGTCCTCCAGCGGTACCAACCCCGGGATCTGCACGATCACGTCCCGCAGCGCCGCGCTCGACAGTCGCTCCGCCTGAGAGCGCGCCCACATCTGCGTGCCGCGCCGGCGGCGTACCTCCTCGGGCTGCTCCGCCAGCAGCAGCGCGGTCAGCCCCTCGACGTCGTGCGAGGCCGCCTGCTGCGCCATCGCCCGAACTCTGTCGAGTGCCTGACCGCTCCGGGGGCGGTCGAGCGCCGGCGGGAGGACGACGACCAACCGCTCGAACGTGTCAGGAGAGCAGACGGCCGATCTGAGCAGCGCGCCTGCTCCCAGCGACACTCCGAGACCGCGGCTGGCGCCGTAGGCAGTCCGGACGGCGCGCAGCTCAGCCTCGAGGCCGGCGTACGTCCACGGCAGGTCGGCCGGCGCGGACGCGCCGTGCGCCCGGAAATGGAAGAACACCCGGGTCCCGTGGACGCCGGACCCGAAGGGGCGGGTCTCGCCGATCGACCCCGCGAACCCGTGCGCGAACACCGTGACCGGCTCACCGGAGCCCGTGACGACGCATTCCAGGGGACCGTCGGGGCCGCGGACACTGCCCACCGGGCGACGATCAGCGACGCTGCATCGAGCGCAGGACCGGCCGCACGTCGGCCAGGTACACCATGGCGACGACCGCGCCGATGAGGGTGAGCAGGCCGAAGCTGCGGTGGTTGTCGAACACGTGCAGCAGCAGCGTGACGCCGAGCATCGCCATCCAGAGCAGCTTCGTCTGCTTGTCCGCCGCGACGTAGATGGCGTTCGGTCGGACGGCGGCGTCGCACAAGGCGAAGAGCTTCACGAAGAGGAGGATCGTCCAGATCGCGAGGTAGACGTTGCCCTCGATCGTCCAGATCACCGAGCTGTCCAGGGCCACCGTCACGTCGCAAGCCTAACCCGCGCCAACGCGCACCTCCGGTGCCGATGCTGCCACGAGGTCCCGCCGAGACTCAGCTCGAGCCGGCGGAGGCGGCCGACGAGGCGTCGTTCTCCCTGCGGAACGAGGCGTAGATGTCGAGCAGCACCTGTCGCTGGCGCTCGCTCAGCGCGGGATCGCCGAGCACGGCCCTCGGCACCGAATCCTGCCCCGACTCGGCCGGATCGAGGATGCCGGCGCGCACGTACAGCGTCTCCGCCGAGATGCGCAATCCCTTGGCGAGCTGCTGCAGGACGTCGGCCGACGGCTTGCGGAGCCCGCGCTCGATCTGGCTCAGATAGGGGTTCGAGACACCGGTCTGGTCGGCGAGCTGCCGCAAGGTGAGCTGGGCGCCTCGGCGCTGGTCGCGAAGGTAGTCGCCGAGGCTCTGGGCGCGGTGACTCACCCGGGCGCTTCCAGCGCGCGCGCTCGCCGTAACGCGGGCCGCCGCCGTGTGACCGCTACCGCCGGCCCGGGCTCTCGTGTCTCTCGAACGTGCCATGGCGTCCATGGTGCTTGCTATAGCAAGCAAATGCAAGCAGTCGGCGTACGCACCGACCCTGCCGCGGGCCCGTAGGCGTCGGCCGACAGCGCGCTGCTGCCGGCTTCAATCTCGGGGGGCAGCGGCCATGTCGGTCCCGAGCCGGCAGAGTCGGGATCGCCGGGCAACCGGCCCTCCGAACCGGGTCACAGCACCGATCGCAGCTCACCCACGGGTACGCCGCCTCCGAGCAACAACGCCACTCCGGTAGCGCTCACCGCGTCGGCATCCACGCCGGGCACCGCGTCGACATCGAGTCGTCGCAGCGCCGCCGCCATGACGACCGGCCGGGCGCGAGCGGAGCCGTCCTCGATCTTGAGCGCAACCGCCCGGCCGTCCGAGAGCGCGACGGCGTAGCACGACTCCGCGCCGGCCTTCGCGATCGCTCCGGGGATGGCGCGGAGCAGAGCCGACTCGTCCCGGCGGGTCCCGGACACATGCTCGGGGTAGGAGCGGATGGCGTCGGCGACCCGCCGCTCGGCAGTCCCCTCCTCAGCGGTCGCGAGCGCCCGGAACGCGCTCGCGAGCCCGGTCAGAGACGCCGAGAAAAGCGGTGCGCCGCAGCCGTCGACGCCGACGGATGCCACCGCCTCGCCCGTGAGCTCCGCGAAGGTCGCGGCGATGGCCTCCTGTACGGGGTGGGTGCGATCCAGGTACGTGGCCACGTCCCAGTCGCGGGCCGCACAGGTGGCCAGCATGGCGGCGTGCTTGCCCGAGCAGTTCATCGCGACCGATGAGGGCGGCTCCCCCGCCCGGATCGCGGCCGCCCGGGCCTCCTCGTCGAGCGGGTAGTCGGGAGGCGTCTTCAGAGCCGTCTCGTCAAGACCGGCATCGGCCAGGATCCGGCGCACGCAGGCGAGCTGAAACGGCTCACCGGAGTGGCTGGCGCAGGCCGAAGCGAGCAGCTCCCCGTGGAGGTCGAGGCCGAGCCGTACCATGGCCGTCGCCTGGATCGGCTTGTTGCACGAGCGCGGATAGACCGGCCGGTCGACGTCCCCGATCGACCAGTCGACGGCTCCGTCGGCCGTCAAGGCCACGACGGAGCCACGATGGCGACCTTCGACGAACCCGGAGCGGACGACCTCGACGAGGATCTCGGGAGCGGCCACGACCGGTGAGCGTACCTCCTCTGATGGCACAATCGGACCGTGCCCGATGTCGCGCAGACGATCCCACGGTGGACACCGACCCAGCGGGAGCTCGACGACGTCGACCTGCTCGTCAACGGCGCGTTCTCCCCCCCGCTGGCCGGGTTTGTCGACCCGCGGGCTGCCGGAGATGCCGCTCCCATCACCTTGACCGTGCCGGCGGAGGTGGCCCAGCTGGCGACCGGGGCGGGACGGCTCGACCTGATGGACCCCGAAGGAGTCCCGCTCGCGCGCCTGACGGTGACCGGGAGCTGGCCGGCTCCCGACGGCCGGGTCGGGGTCGTCGGCAGCGTCATGCGGCTGGCGCACACCGAGTTCGGCGCCTTCCGCGACAGACACCTGTCGCCCAGGCAGGTGCACGCGAAGTACCCCGCCGACACGCTCGTCGCGGTACCGGTCACGCGCCCCCTCACGACCGCCGACATCGCCGCGATCAGCGAGACCTCCTCGGGATCTGGAAAGGTGCCGCTGCTGGTCGCGTGCGTCGGTGAAGGCATGCCGGTCGGGGTGTCCGGACCGGCACTCGTGCGCG
>JAWWPH010000333.1:0-3639 GCA_033850875.1 Nocardioidaceae bacterium
CGGGAGTGGGGCGACTACTTCCCCCGCACCGCCACACCGACGCTGCGCATCCCGGACTTCAACATGTCGAGCGTCAGCCAGGCGAGCTGAGCTCAGGAGCCGGCTTCGGCGAACGCGCTCACGTCCGGGCAGGAGCAGACGAGGTGCCGGTCGCCGTACGCCTGGTCCACCCTGGCCACCGGCGGCCAGTACTTGTCGGGGGTCCAGCCCGCGGGGAAGGCCCCGACCTCGCGGGAGTACGCCCGCGGCCACTCCCCCACGAGCGCAGAGGTCGTGTGCGGGGCGTGCACGAGGGGACTGTCCTGCAGGCTGACCTCCCCGGTCTCGACCCGCCCGATCTCCGCGCGGATGGCGATCATGGCGTCACAGAACCGGTCGAGCTCGGCGAGGCTCTCCGACTCCGTGGGCTCGACCATGAACGTGCCCGGCACGGGGAAGCTCATCGTGGGCGCATGGAAGCCGTAGTCGATGAGCCGCTTCGCGACGTCCTCGACACTCACTCCGCTCGCCCGCGTCAGGCCGCGCAGGTCGAGGATGCACTCGTGCGCCACCAGGTCCCCGTGGCCCTTGTACAGCACCGGGTAGTGGTCCTTGAGCCGGTGGGCGATGTAGTTCGCCGACAGGATCGCCACAGAGGTCGCCTCGGTCAGCCCGGCAGCGCCCATCAAGGCGATGTAGGCCCACGAGATCGGGAGGATGCCCGCGGAGCCGTACGGCGCCGCGCTGACCGGGCCGATGCCGTCGCGGCGGTCCGGGTCGGGGTGCTGGGGGTGGCTCGGGAGGTAGGGCACCAGGTGCGCCGCGACCGCCACCGGTCCCACGCCCGGTCCACCGCCGCCATGCGGGATGCAGAACGTCTTGTGGAGGTTGAGGTGCGACACGTCGCCACCGAAGGCACCCGGCTGGGACAGCCCGAGCAGGGCGTTCAGGTTCGCGCCGTCGACGTACACCTGGCCGCCGTGTTCGTGCACGATCGCACACAGGTCGGTGATGGTGTGCTCGAAGGCTCCGTGCGTGGAGGGGTACGTGACCATGATCGCGGCGAGGTCGTCGCGGTGCGCCTCGCAGCGCTCACGGAGGTCGTCCAGGTCGACCGACCCGTCGGCGGACGCCTTGACCACCACCACCCGCATTCCGGCCATCACCGCTGACGCGGCGTTGGTGCCGTGCGCGCTCGACGGGATCAGGCAGACGTCACGCTGGTCGTTGCCCGAGGCGCGGTGGTACGCGCGGATGGCGAGAAGTCCGGCGAGCTCCCCCTGCGACCCGGCGTTCGGCTGGATCGACACCTGTGCGTACCCGGTGATCTGGGCCAGCCAGTGCTCGAGGGAGTCGATCAGCTCCCGGTATCCGGCAGCGTCGTCGGCCGGAGCGAAGGGGTGCAGGTCGGCGAAGCCGGGAAGACTGATGGGCTCCATCTCGGCGGTGGCGTTGAGCTTCATCGTGCACGAGCCCAGCGGGATCATCCCCCGGTCGAGGGCGTAGTCCCTGTCGGCCAGCCGCTTGAGGTACCGCAACAGGTCGGTCTCGGACCGTGAGCAGTGGAAGACCGGGTGGGTGAGGTAGCTGGTCGTGCGGTGCAGCCCGGACGGGATCGGGTCCGCGGCTGAGGCTTCGACCGCGTCGATGTCGGCGTCGTCCACCTCGAACGCCTCCAGCACCGAGAGCAGGTGCGACCGGGTCGTGACCTCCGACACCGCCACGCGGACCCGGTCGCGACCGTTCACCCCGACCTGGATCCCCCGCTCGTGCGCTCGTTCGCGAACCGCGTCGGCCGTACCCTCGGTGAGCACGGTGACGGTGTCGAAGAAGTGCTCGTGCTCGACCGTCAGGCCGGCGGCGCGCAGCGCGTCGGCCAGCACGCTCGCGTACCTGTTCACCCGGGACGCGATCCGCCGCAGGCCGTCGGGCCCGTGGTAGACGGCGTACATCGCCGCGACGACCGCCAACAGCACCTGCGCGGTGCAGATGTTGGAGGTCGCCTTGTCACGGCGGATGTGCTGCTCGCGGGTCTGCAGCGCGAGGCGGTACGCGGGCCGGCCCTCGGAGTCGACCGAGACACCGACGAGACGGCCGGGCAGGTGCCGCTCGAGCCCGGCGGCGACGGCCATGAACCCCGCGTGCGGCCCGCCGTAGAACAGCGGCACCCCGAAGCGCTGGCTCGAGCCGAGCACGACGTCGGCGCCCATCGCCCCGGGCGCCTCGAGGAGCGTGAGCGCGAGCAGGTCGGCAGCTACCACCGCCAGCGCGCCGGCCTCGTGCGCGGCGTCGATGACCGGCCGGGGGTCGACGACCCGGCCGCCGGCGCCCGGGTAGGCGATCAGCACCCCGGCGATGTCCGACGACGGCAGCGCGGTGTGGACGTCGAGGACGTCGACGGTGATGCCCATCGCGGCGGCGCGCGTGCGGATAACGGCGATGGTCTGCGGCAGGCAGTCCTCGTCGACGACGAAGCGGGTGGAGGTGTTGGCGCGGTTGGCGCGCCGTACCAGCGTCATCGCCTCGGCGGCCGCGGTCGCCTCGTCGAGCAGCGAGGCGTTCGCCGTGGGCAGGCCGCACAGGTCGCCGACCATGGTCTGGAAGTTCAGCAGCGCCTCGAGGCGGCCCTGGGAGATCTCCGGCTGGTACGGCGTGTACGCCGTGTACCAGGACGGGTCCTCGAGCACGTTGCGGCGGATGACGGCCGGTGTCACGGTGCCGCTGTAGCCGAGTCCGATCATCGGCACCAGCGGCCGGTTGCGGGCGGCCAGCGCGGTGAGGGCGTTGCGCACCCCGACCTCGCTCATCGCCTCCGGCAGGTCGAGGGGCTTGGCCGACCGGATGGTGTCCGGAAGCGCGGCGTACAGCAGGTCGTCCATCGTCTCGAACCCGATCGAGGACAGCATCGACTCCTGCTCGGCCCGGTCGGGCCCGATGTGCCGGCGGCTGAACGGGGCCGCGCTCTCCAGGGCGGCCAGTGACGGTCGGTCGGACATGAAGGCTCCTTCGCGGGTCACGCTACGAGCCTCCCCTCTGTCGCGACGTGACGCTCCAGAGTGCCTGGTGCACGCGGTCCGTTGGCCTGAGAGGTTCCGGGGAGGAGTTGCCCCTTCGGCGCCGATGGTGGTCGGGCTCTCCCGCGTGACTGTGGCGGCCTGAGCCACGTTACCAGCGCAGGACCGGCCCGGCAGGGGGCGACGCGGCGGGGAGCGGCGGGGAGGTCAGCCGATGTAGCGGGCCTTGCGCCGCGCAGCCAGCTCGTCGCCGGGCAGGTCGGTGGACTCCTTGACCGCCCGCTCGCTCGGCAGCTCGGACAAGGACCCCTCGACCTCGCGCCAGACGCCGCCGATGGCGATGCCGAACACGCCCTGGCCGCCCTGCAGGAGGTCGATGACCTCGCTGGCGGACCGGCACTCGTAGACGCTGGCCCCGTCGCTCATCAAGGTGACCCGGGTCAGGTCCTCGGTGCCCCGCTCGCGCAGGTGGTGCACGGCGGTACGGATCTGCTGCAGCGAGACGCCGGCGTCGAGCAGCCGGCGGATGACCTTGAGCAGCAAGATGTCGCGGAACGAGTACAGGCGCTGGGTGCCGGAGCCGCCGGCGGTCCGGACGGTCGGCTCGACCAGGCCGGTGCGGGCCCAGTAGTCGAGCTGGCGGTAG
>JAWWPH010000348.1:0-3432 GCA_033850875.1 Nocardioidaceae bacterium
GTCACTCGTCACGGCCGGGGTCCCCGAGGAGATCGCCACCTCCGTGGCTGTCCTACCATCCGCCTACGCGGCGCTGGAGATCGCACAGATCGCCCAACGTGACGGCCTCGACGCGGTACAGGTCGCCGACGTCCACTCCGCGCTCGCCGACCAGCTGGGCCTGAGCTCGCTGATGGCCATGATCTTCGCGCTGCCGCGCGACGACCGCTGGCAGACCATGGCGCGGGCATCTCTGCGCGACGACCTGCATGCCGTCCATGCGGCGCTCACGTCGCAGGTGCTGGCCACGACCGACGCCGCCTTGTCCGCATCGGAGCGCGTCACGGCCTGGAAGACCGCCGACAGCGTGGCGGTCCGGCGTGCGACGACCACCTTGCAGGAGATCCTGTCGGGCGACGCGGCCGATCTCGCCCGCTTGTCCGTAGGCCTGCGCGTCGTCAGGACCATGGTCGTCGCCACGTAGTATCCCCGGCATGCCCGCCGTCATCGTCGCCGAGGAGGTTCACAAGTCCTATGGCGAGCTGCGGGCCGTCGACGGGGTGAGCTTCGAGGTGCAACCCGGTGAGTTCTTCGGGATCCTCGGGCCGAACGGAGCGGGCAAGACGACCATTCTCGAGATCATCGAGGGCCTGCGCGCCGCTGACAGCGGCTCCGTGTCCCTGCTGGGGATGCCGCCGTGGCCACGCAACGACCGGCTGCTGCCGCGGATCGGCGTGCAGCTGCAAGCCTCTGCGTTCTTCGAGCGGCTGACGGCGCGCGAGCAGATCCGTACGTTCGCGTCCCTGTACGGCCTCGGAGCCGCATCCGGCGACGAGTGGCTCAGCAAGGTCGGGCTGGACGACAAGGGCGACACGCGGACCGAGAAGCTTTCGGGCGGTCAGCTGCAGCGGTTGTCGATCGCGTGCGCGCTCGTCCACGAGCCGGAGGTCGTCTTCCTGGACGAGCCCACCGCCGCCCTCGACCCACAGGCACGGCGCAACCTCTGGGACCTCTTGAGCTCGCTCAACGAGGACGGCCGGACGGTCGTCTTGACGACCCACTACATGGACGAGGCCGAGGTGCTGTGCGACCGGGTGGCGATCATGGACAGAGGTCGCGTCCTGCAGCTCGACAGCCCGGCCGCGCTCATCCGCGCCCTGGACGCAGGCGTCCGCATCAGCGTCGAGCCGGTCGGTCTCGACGCCACCACCGCACGGGCGCTGAGGGGTGTGGACAGCGTCGAGGAGGATGCCGCGTCGGTGACCCTGGCCACGCACGACCCGACCGCTGTCCTCGCCGAGCTGGCGTCCCGGCAGGCATTGCAGGGCCTGCAGGTCAAGAGCGCCACGCTCGAAGACGTCTTCTTGACCCTCACCGGCCGGGAGTACCGCGCGTGAGGGGGTTCCGCAGCCTTGCCGAGGCGATCCTGAAGGGGTTCCTGCGCGACCGTCAGGCGGTGTTCTTCTCGGTGTTCTTCCCGCTGATGTTCCTCGTCCTGTTCGGAGGGGTCTTCTCCAACTCGGGGCAGAGCAGGATCGACGTGGTCGAAGTCGGCAAGGTCGGTCTCATCGACGACCTGGCGCCGAAGAGCCGGGCGGCGTTCGACGACGCGTTCCGCGTGTCGAAGTCCGACGATCTCGCCGCTTCCGTCAAGAAGGTCCGAGACGGCGACGAGACGCTGGCGATCGAGCAGCGCGGCCATACCATCGTCGTCCACTTCAGCCAGGCCGACTCGGTGCAGGCCGCCACCGCACAGGGGACCCTGCAGTCGTTCGTCCAGTCCGCGAACGTCGCTGCGACCGGCAAGCCGCCGGCATTCCGGTACACCGCCCAGGGCGTCGAGGACACGTCCCTCAAGACCATCCAGTTCGTGACGCCCGGGCTGCTCGGGTGGGCGATCGCGACGAGTGCGACGTTCGGTGCAGCATCGACCCTGGTCGGGTGGCGGCGCTCGAAGCTGCTGAGGCGCTTGCGGCTGGCCCCGGTGAGCACGCGATCGGTGGTGGCAGCCAGGATCGGCGTGACCGTCACGATCGCCTTGCTGCAGATGCTGATCTTCGTCGGGCTTGCGGTGGCTCTGTTCGGGCTGAAGCTGTCCGGCTTCTGGTGGATGTCGGTGCCCCTGCTGATCTGCGGCACGTTGTCGTTCATGGCCCTGGGGTTGCTCGCCGGGGCGGTTTCGAAGACGGTCGAGGGAGCGACGGCGCTGGCGAACATCTTCGTGTTGCCCATGGCGTTCCTTTCCGGGTCGTTCTTTCCGCTCGACGCGGCGCCGAGGTGGCTCGACATCGTGTCTCACCTGCTGCCGCTCAGGCACCTCAACGACGGCATGCTCGACGTGATGGTGCGTGGCAAGCCGCCGTCGGCTGCGCTGGCGCCGATGGGCATCCTGCTCGCATTCACGGTCGTGATCCTGGTCGTGGCCAGCCGGTTCTTCAGCTGGGAGAGCGACTGAGGGTCGCGCGCGGTACGGTCCGTGCATGAGTGAAGCAGCCATGCCTCCCGCCGACGACGTCGCAGGGAACCAGCCCGACGAGGCGCAGGTGAAGGAGCGCGTCGACCTCGACCCTCACGAGCAGCCGAACGCCCCCAACCGGGCGCCGCAGACGGAGTCAGTCGGGCCCGATGCCAATGACGGCTCGGGCGTCGGTGCAGCCTCGGACGACGACGAGCTCGACCGCCCCGACAACGTCCGCCCGTGACGGTCCGCTGACCCCGTAGGCTTGGCCGCGTGGCCGGCCCAGACTTCGCGGAGCGGATCAAGCAGCTCGACTCTACGCTGACCAGCATCGAGAACGTCCTCGATGTGGACGCGATGCGTGCCGAGATCGACACGTTGGGCACCCAGGTAGCTGCGCCGGACCTGTGGGACGACCAGGCCAACGCCCAGCGGATCACCGGCCGGCTCTCTGCCCTGCAGGCCGACATCGACAGGGTGACGAGCCTGCGCTCGCGACTCGACGACGCCGAGGTGCTCGTCCAGCTCGCGCAGGAGGAGTCCGACGCCTCGTCGCTCAGTGAGGCCGACACCGAGCTGAACCGCCTCGCGAAGGGCATCGAGGCGCTCGAGGTGCGCACGCTGCTGTCCGGCGAGTACGACGAGCGCGATGCCCTGGTGACGATCCGCTCGGGCGCCGGCGGGGTCGACGCCGCAGACTGGGCCGAGATGCTGATGCGCATGTACCTGCGCTGGGCCGAGCGGCACGACTACGGGACCGAGGTCTACGACACGTCGTACGCGGAGGAGGCCGGGATCAAGTCGGCGACGTTCGCCATCCGCGCGCCGTACGCGTACGGCACGCTGAGTGTGGAGCAGGGAACCCATCGACTGGTCAGGATCTCGCCTTTCGACAACCAGGGCAGGCGCCAGACGTCCTTCGCCGCCGTCGAGGTGGTTCCCGTCATCGAGCAGACCGACGAGATCGACATCCCGGAGGAGGACATCCGGGTGGA
>JAWWPH010000598.1:0-2522 GCA_033850875.1 Nocardioidaceae bacterium
CCTCTTCGATGTTGATGGTCTAAGGCAGCGCCCGGCTCCCGCTTTGGGCCGCGTTGAGACCAGCGGATCCAGGATCGCATGACCCCTTCGGCCCTTGAGATCAAGAGCGACGCAGCCCGCTCGCGAAGCCCTGTCGAGCATCCCGTAGCTTTGACACAAAACGCCGTTCTGCACGGACCGGTTCTGCCCGACTTGATCCGCGATGAAATCTTGTCCGAGATTTTCACCACGACCGTGGCCGCCGATCCCGGCAAGAAAGCGATCGTCGGACCTGGGCGCCATCTGACTTACGGCGAACTGGATAAAGAAGCGACGGCTTTGGCCCGCGGGCTGATCGCCCGTGACATCGGACCTGGGGATGTCGTTGGGCTTTGGATGGCTCGCGGGATCGACCTTCTGGTCGCGCAGATCGCGATTGCCAAGACGGGCGCTGCCTGGCTGCCGTTCGATGCTGACGCGCCTGTCGAGCGCGTCGCGGTCTGCTTGCTGGACGCTGACGCCAAAGTGCTCCTGACGTCGCATAAGTTTGCCGAGAAGATTCGCAGGACCGCTCCGTGTCCTCTTCTCATCGGCGCCGATATTCTCGATTTTGACGAAAGCCGGGCCGTGGATGCTCGCCGGCGCGGCGCGACGCCCGACCATCCCGCCTATCTCATTTACACATCAGGTTCGACCGGGACGCCCAAGGGCATCGTCATAACCGGGCGCAACATCTGCCATTTCCTCCGTGCAGCCAACGAAGTCTACAAGCTGCTTGCCTCCGACATTGTCTTTCAGGGGGCGTCCGTCGCCTTCGATTTGTCGATGGAAGAGATTTGGTTGCCCTATCTCGTCGGAGCGACGCTCTTCGTCGCGACGCCCGAACTGATGGGCGAAGCGGACAAGCTGCCCGACGTCATGCAAGCGAACGGCATTACGGTACTTGATACCGTGCCGACGCTGCTTGCGATGATGCCGCGCGATATTCCCTCACTGCGGGTCATCATTCTCGGTGGAGAGGCTTGTCCGCCGATCGTCGCCAGTCGCTGGTGCCGGCCCGGCCGCTCTATTTTCAACTCTTATGGACCAACCGAAGCAACGGTCGTGGCGACCGTCGCCGAGGTCCGTCCGCACGAGCCGGTAACAATCGGCAAACCGATCCCGAACTACACATGCTACATCGTCGACGAGCAGCTCCAGCTGGTTGGACCGGGTGCGGAAGGCGAGTTGTTGATCGGCGGCCTTGGCGTTGCCCACGGCTATGTTAAGCGTGATGAACTTACCCGCGATAAGTTCGTCGCCAATCCGTTCAATGGGAATGGTTCCGATCCGGTCCTTTATCGATCGGGCGATGCCGTTGTCCTCGAGAAAAGCGGCAACATAGGCTTTCGCGGTCGCATCGATGATCAGGTCAAGATCAGAGGTTTCCGGGTCGAACTCGGCGAGATCGAATCGGCTCTGACCGACTTGCCGGGTGTTGCGCATGCCTCAGTTGTGCTGCGCACCGATGACGGTATCGACCAGTTGGTGGCGTTTGTCGTGGAAGAAAGCGGCGCTGATCTGGGGGCTAAGGAGCTTCGTGCCTCGCTGCGGGACCGCTTGCCTGCTTACATGCTGCCCCAGCGCTTCGAAATGGTCGAGAGCTTGCCGAAGCTTGCATCGGGCAAGGTCAACCGCAACCTGCTGAAGAAAGCGCCGCTCGCCGTCGTTGTGGTGAACGAGGAGCAGGAGGAGCCGCGCACCGAAACCGAAGCCGCGCTGCTTGCCGCGGCAAAGCGTGTCTTGCCGCCGCAGCCACTGCCGTTCGACGCCGACTTTTTCACTGACCTCGGCGGACATTCACTCTTGGCAGCGCGCTTCGTCTCGGTCATCCGCGAGGCGCCGAGATTGCAATCGATCACGTTGCAGGACGTTTACTCGGCGCGCACGCTGCGCGCCATTGGCGGTCTACTCGATGGCAAACTCGCGGTTGCCGCGCCGCTGCAGGACCTCACTTTCGAACCACCGCCGCTCAGGCGCCGCTTTCTCTGCGGCTTGGGTCAAGCAATTGCGCTGCCTTTCCTGATCGCTCTCACGACTGCGCAATGGCTCGGCGTTTACGTGAGCTACATGCTGCTCACCGAGCCGGACACCAGCGTTTTCCAGGAAATCATCTCACTTCTGACGGTTTACGCTTGCATTGGCATCGCCATGGTGGCGCTGGCAATTGCCGGCAAATGGCTGATCATCGGCCGTATAAAACCCGGCCGCTACCCGCTTTGGGGCGCATATCATTATCGGCTCTGGCTTGTGCAGCGCTTGATCGCGCTGACACATATCAAGTGGTACCAGGGCTCGCCGCTGATGCGCTATTTCCTGATGGCGCTTGGCGCGAAGGTCGGCGATCACGCGATGATTGGCCAGATCGAGATTGGTGCAGTCGATCTCGTGACTATCGGCGCAGGCGCCAGTATCGGGGCGAAGGTGCGTCTCGGCAACGCCCGCGCCGAAGGCAACGAACTGATCATCGGTCCAATTGAAATCGGACCGGATGCCTATATCGG
>JAWWPH010000005.1:0-3298 GCA_033850875.1 Nocardioidaceae bacterium
CGGCGAGGTAGTCCACCGCCGCGCCGAGACCCACGGCCTCGACGATCGGCGGGGTGCCGGCCTCGAAGCGGTGCGGGATCCCGGCGTACGTCGACCGCTCCATCGACACGGTCGCGATCATCTCCCCCCCTCCGAGGAACGGCGGCAGCTGCTCGAGCACCTCGCGGCGGCCCCACAGCACACCGATCCCGGTCGGGCCGACCGCCTTGTGACCGGTGAAAGCGACGAGGTCCGCGCCGCTCGCGGCGACGTCGACGGGCATCTGGGGCACGGCCTGCGAAGCGTCGAGCACGACCAGCGCGCCCACCTCGTGGGCGCGGCGCGCGATCTCCGCGACGGGGTTGACGGTGCCGAGCATGTTGGACACCCATACGACGGACACGACCTTGGTCCGCTCGTTGATGAGCCTGTCGATGTCCGAGAGGTCAAGCCGGCCCTCGTCGGTGAGCCCGAACCAGCGCAAGGTCGCGCCCTTGCGCTCCGTGAGCAGCTGCCACGGGACGATGTTGGAGTGGTGCTCCATCTCGCTGATGACGACCTCGTCGCCCGGCCCGATCTCGAGGTCACCGCGTGCCCAGGCAAGCGTGTTGGCCACGAGATTAAGCGCCTCGGTCGAGTTCTTCGTGAAGACGACCTCGTCGCGCGACGGCGCACCGATGAAGGCCGCCACCTTGTCCCGGGCGTCCTCGAACGCTGCCGTCGACTCGGCGCCCAGCTGGTGGACGGCCCGCGCCACGTTGGCGTTGTGCACGGCGTAGTGCTCGGCCATCGCGTCGATGACGCACTGCGGCTTCTGCGACGTGTTGGCGCTGTCGAGGTAGACCAGCGGCCGGCCGCCGTCGAGCAGCCTGGACAGGATCGGGAAGTCCGGCCGGATCGCGGCAGTGTCGAGCAGCCCCGTCGGTGCCGCCGTGCCCGGGTGAGGCGTCGACAGGATCGTCATGACGCCGCCGCAGCCCTGACGTACTTGTCGTAGCCTTCCGCCTCGAGCCGCTCGGCGAGCTCTGCGCCGCCCTGCTCCGCGATCCGTCCGCCGACGAACACGTGCACGTAGTCGGGGGTGATGTAGCGAAGGATGCGCGTGTAGTGCGTGATCAGGAGAACCGCACGGTCACCCTGGCTGCGGAACCGGTTGACCCCCTCCGACACGACCTTCAGCGCGTCGATGTCGAGCCCGGAGTCCGTCTCGTCGAGAATCGCGAACTTGGGGTTGAGGAGCTCGAGCTGCATGATCTCGTGGCGCTTCTTCTCGCCGCCCGAGAACCCCTCGTTGACGTTGCGCTGCGCGAACTCGCGGTCCATCGACACCTTGTCCATGGCCGCGTTGACGTCCTTGACCCAGGTACGCAGCTTGGGAGCCTGCCCGTCGAGGGCCGTCTTCGCCGTCCGGAGGAAGTTGGAGACCGACACCCCCGGCACCTCCACGGGGTACTGCATCGCGAGGAAGAGGCCGGCGCGAGCGCGCTCGTCGACCTTCATGCTGAGCACGTCGACGCCGTCGAGCGTCACCGTCCCGCCGGTGATCGTGTACTTCGGGTGGCCGGCGATCGAGTAGGCCAGGGTGGACTTGCCGGATCCGTTGGGGCCCATGATCGCGTGCGTCTCGCCCGACTTCACCGTCAGGTCGACACCGCGCAGAATCGGCTTCTGCCCCTCGTCGACGTTGACCGCGACGTGCAAGTCGTGAATTTCCAGCGTTGCCATGTGGTGTCAGCTCTCCAAGTCAGATCATCGGGTTGGCGAGGTCGACGACGACTTTGTCGTCGGCGACCTTGCAGGGATAGACGGGCACGGGCTCGTACGCGGGGAGTCCGGTCGGCTCGCCGGTACGCAGGTTGAAGCGCGAGCCGTGCAACCAGCACTCGATCTCGCAGGCGTCGACGTCGACGTCACCTTCACTGAGCGCTATCGACGCGTGCGAGCACTCGTCGCGAATGGCGAAGACCTCGTCGGCGGCCCGCACGATGGCCACGCCGACTCCGTCGACCTCCACGGCCAGCGCCCCGCCCTCCGGTACGTCGGCGAGAGCGCAGACCTCCTCGAACGGGGTCACCGCGTCACCCCCGTGCTCGGTGCGCCGACGGTCTGGGCGAGCTCCGCCTCGAGGACGGTGAGCAGCCGCTGCTCGACCTCGGGCACACCGATCCTGCGGATGATGTCGGCGAAGAACCCGTGCACCACGAGCCGCCTGGCCTCGTCCTGGGTGACGCCCCGCGACTGCAGGTAGAACAACTGCTCATCGTCGAAACGACCGGTCGCCGACGCGTGGCCGGCGCCGAGGATCTCACCGGTCTCGATCTCCAGGTTGGGCACCGAGTCCGCGCGACAGCCGTCGGTGAGCACCAGGTTGCGGTTGGTCTCGTAGGTCTCGATGCCCTCGGCGACCTTGCGAATAAGGACGTTGCCTACCCACACCGAGTGCGCGCCCTCGCCCTGCAGCCCGCCCTTGTAGACGACGTTGCTCTTCGTGTGCGGCTGGTTGTGGTCGACGAACAGCCGGTGCTCGATGTGCTGGCCGGCGTCGACGAAGTACAGGCCGAACATCTGCAGCTCGCCGCCCGGCCCGGCGTACTCGGTGTTCTCGATGATCCGGACCACGTCGCCGCCGACGCTCGCCTGGAACGTGCGTACGTGCGCGTCGCGCCCGATCCGGATGCCGAACTGTCCCAGGTGCACCGCGTCGTCGTCCCACAGCTGCAGGCCGACAAGATCGAGGGAGGCGTTGTCGCCCACGAGGACCGACGTCGAGGCGCTGTAGACCGCGCTGCCGCTGTGCTCGAACACCACGGTCGCCTTGGAGTGCATACCGATGCGGACGACGATGTGACCCCAGACCAGGTCGGTGGCCGACATCCCGCTGAGCCGGATGACCAACGGCTCGGCGAGCTCGGTGTCGGCGGCGACGTCGACCAGCACGGCCCCCGCGGAGTTGGCCACCGCGAGCGCCGACGGCCGGTCGGCCGGCAGCGTCTCGCCGAGGTCTCTCGCCTGTTGGGCGGTGATCTCGCCGATCGTCACACCGGTCGGCACCTGGGCGTCCCACTTCAGCTGACCGTCGGACGGCTCGCCGGCGAGAACTCCTCGCAGCCGCCGGATCGGCGTGAACCGCCAGACCTCCTCGCGCCCCGTCGGTACGGGATGGTCGGCGAGGTCGTACGACGGCTGCGGGTGGAGGTGGCTCTCCACCGTCTCCACCGCACCCTTGACGTTGTCGATGCTCAACGAGACTCCACTTTCTGTTTCCTACTCGACTATTGCGCGCGGGCCGACCATAGAAGCCCCCTGTACGACGCGCGGC
>JAWWPH010000422.1:0-5840 GCA_033850875.1 Nocardioidaceae bacterium
CGGCCCTCGCCGCGGTCGAGACCGGTGACGACCCGGAGACCATCTTCGACGGGGTCAACCTGGCGCTGCTGGTCGGAGCCCGGCCGCGCACCAAGGGGATGGAGAGAGGCGACCTGCTGGAGGCCAATGGCGCCATCTTCACGGGCCAGGGCAGGGCGCTCAACGATCACGCCGCCGACGACGTCCGCGTCGCTGTGACCGGTAACCCGGCCAACACCAACGCCCTCATCGCCATGTCGAACGCGCCGGACATCCCACAGAGCCGTTTCTGCGCGCTGACCCGTCTGGACCACAACCGCGCCATCGCCCAGCTGGCCAAGAAGACCGGGCGCTCCGTCAACGACATCACCAACATGACGATATGGGGCAACCACTCGGCCACCCAGTACCCCGACATCTTCCATGCCCGGGTCGACGGGGAGAACGCCGCCGAGCTCGTCGGCGACCAGGAGTGGCTCGAGAACGACTTCATCCCCACCGTCCAGAAGCGCGGGGCGGCCATCATCGATGCCCGCGGGGCCTCGAGCGCGGCCAGTGCCGCAAGTGCGACCGTCGACTCCGCCCGTGACTGGCTCCGCGGTACGGCGCCGGGCAACTGGACGTCGATGGCGGTCGTGTCCGACGGGTCCTACGGGGTAGCGGAGGGGCTGATCTCGTCGTTCCCCGTCACGACCACCGACGGTGACTGGGAGATCGTGCAGGGACTCGACATCAACGACTTCTCACGCGCCCGGATCGATGCCAGCGCGGACGAGCTGAGCGAGGAGCGCGATGCGGTCAAGCAGCTGGGGCTCATCGGCTGACGGTTCGGCCCGCTCCATCCGCGCCGCCTCATTCGCCAAACGTCCATACCTGCTCCGCACTGGCGGCTAGGGTGACCGGACCAACCGACGACACTCAGGGGCCGATGTGCGACATCTCCGAATACTCGTGACCTTCGCCGCCTCACTGGCCTTGATGGTGCCGGTCGTCGCGTTCTCGAGCGCCTCGGCGGACGCCGCCGCCAAGCCTCATCGCCAGATCACGGCGAAGATCGTGAAGCTCGGCCCGCAATCGCTCCAGATCCGCGCTCACGTCCCCAACTATCCGATGCGGCACACGTTCCTGGACAAGAAGAACTGCATCAAGTGCAGGTGGCACATCGTCGCCCGGAAGAACACCACTCGGTACGGTCGCGTCTTCTACCCCGTCGGCGCGCCGGCGACCGGTCGCTGGTACTTCCGGGTGGGTACACCCGAGACGCCCGGTTTCGCGACGTCGTTCAGCCCCACGTTCTACACGTACCGCATCTGACACCACGTCCGCCGAGAGAGGCTCCGGGCCGCTCTCGACCGGGCGAAGGCCAGCTGCGGAGCAGCCTCGGCTGCGGGAACCAACTGACACTTGCTGACTCCTCGGCGGGGGCTCAGGCGCGGCGTCGGCGCAGCTCGGCGTTGATCGCCGGCACGATCTCGTGCATGTCGCCGATCACCGCGTAGTGCGCCTTGGTCACCATGGGCGCGTCCGCGTCGTTGTTGATGGCGAGGATCGTCTTCGCGCTGGAGCAACCGGCCCAGTGCTGGATCGCGCCGCTGATGCCGCAGGGGATGTACACGTCGGGCGAGATCCGGCTACCGGTCTGTCCGACCTGCTCGTTGTGGGGCCGCCAGCCGAGGCTGGTGACCACACGGGAGACACCGAGGGCACCGCCCAGCAGCTCCACCATCTCGAGGAGGTCGCCGAAGCCGTCCGGTCCTCCTGCGCCCCGTCCGGCTCCCACCACGACTCTCGCCGACTTGAGCGCACCGGACTCGTCGGGGTCACCGGCCTCCGTACGCGTGACGCGGGCACGCAGGTCGGCGTCAACCACCGGCACGTCGAGCTCCTCGACCTTCGTGGACACCGACGTGGCGCTGGGCTCCGCTTCGCACGCATGGCCGGCGACCGTGAGAACGGCCGTGGCCGCGTCGAGACGCAGCTCCTCCAGGGCCGACCCGCCGAGAACCTGCCGGCTCACCTGCAGAGGACCGGTGCCGTCGATGCTGACGACGTTCGCCGCCATCGGCACGTCCAGGCGGCAGGCGACGTGCGCCATCACCTCACTGCCTCGCGGCGTGCCGGCGGCGACCACCACCTCATCGCCCGACGTCGACGCAGCGGCCACCACGGCGGCTGCCCACGCCGCAGCGGCGTATGCGGTGAAGGCGGGCCCGTCGGCGTGGAGCATCGACTCCACGCCGTACTCGCCGAGCTGGTCGACCAGGCCGGCTGGGACGTCTCCGACGACCAGCGCGTGGACGGGCGAGCCGAGGTCACGGACGAAGGTGAGGGCTTCTTGTGACACCTCGATGGCGCCGCTCGCGTCGGTCTCGACAAGGACCAGGGTCATCGCGACACTCCCAGACTCTCGAGCAGGTCGACCACCGCTGACGCGGCTTCGGGGCCGTGACCCAGTATCTGTACCTGGCTGGGCTGCACCGGTGGCAGCTTGAGCCGCACCCGCCCGGGACCGGCAGGCGAGATCGACGGTGCGACGGTCTCGACCGCCACCCGCTTCGCCTTCATCCGGCCGGGGATCGACGGATAACGCGGCTCTACCCCGCCCTCCATCACCGTCATCACGGCGGGCAGGTCGACTTCGAAGATGTCGGTTCCCTCGGCAGCGGTGGCGCGGGCGATGACGCGATCGCCCACCACCTCGATCGTGGAGACGCCGGCGACCACCGGACGGCCCAGCGCGTACGCGAGCCTGATGCCGACCTGGAAGTCGCCGGTGTCGGCCGCGTCGTTGCCCAGCAGGATCAGGTCGTACGTCCGTCCCTCCTGCTCGTGCGCGCGCACGACGGCGGCGATGGCGGCCGCGACGTCCGCGGGACCGAAGCGCTCGGCTTCGGCCTCGACCAGCACTGCGCCGGTACAGCCGACCGCGAGGGCGTCGCGGATCTGCTCCAGGGAGTCGGCCGAGCCGAGCGACAGGACCGTAGCCTCCCCGTCGCTGGCCTTCGCAGCCTGGATCGCGAGCTCGACGGCACACTCCTCGTGCGGGCTCACGGTGTGCCCCAATCGGCTCGTGTCGACGGACATCGAGTCGGGGGTGAGCGAGATCTCCCCGCCGAGGTCGGGTACCCGCTTGATGCAGACCAAGATGTCGGCCACGGCTAGCTCCTTGTCCGCTCGTTGGCAGGGTCGAAAAGGCTCGTGCTGTCCGTCGAACCGACGGTCACCGGGTACAGCTCCTCCATGTAGCTGACCGCCAGCTCGGTACCGACCACCGCCTGGGCAGGCGGCAGATAGGCCAGGAGCAGGTGCTTCCCCAGGGAGGGCGCCGAGCCGGCAGTGGTCACATACGGCCGGTGACCGTGCCCGTCGACCAGCTCCCCGCCGTCGCGGGTGAGGATCGGTTCGCCGCCGAGCATGTACCTCTTCATCCCCGATGCCGACGAGTGGTCGTCGACCGTCAGGGTGCACAGCACGGCCTCCGGGGCCGAGTCGCGCTGTTGCAGGTACGCCTGCTTGCCCACGAAGTCCGCGGCCTTCACGCGCGGTCGCGCCATGCCGGCCTCGATGATCGTGCGCTCGGCGTCGAGCTCGTACCCGAAGGCCCGATAGCCCTTCTCGATCCGTCCCGTCGTGGCGTAGACACCGATGCCCACCGGAACGGCGCCGTGCTGCTTGCCGGCTTCGTGCAGCAGCTCCCACAGCTTCAGGCCCTGCTCGATCGGGACATGCAGCTCCCAGCCGAGCTCGCCGACGTACGAGATCCGTGACGCGAGCACACAGACGGAGTCGATCTCGATCTCCCTGCAGGTGCCGAACCCGAAGCCCTCGTTGCTGACGTCGTCGCCGGTGAGGGAGCCGAGGATGTCACGGGCACGCGGTCCCCAGAGGCCGATCGTCGTGTACGCCGACGTCAGATCGACCACCGCGGCCGTACCGTCCTTCGGAAGCCGGTCCGCGAACCACTTCAGGTCCACCATCCCGTGCGCTCCGCCCGTGACGACCCGGAACCGGTCGTGGGCCAGGCGCATTATCGTGAGGTCCGAGCGGAACCCGCCTCCCTCGTCCAGTACGGGGGTGTAGATCACCCGCCCGACTCCGACGTCGCACTGCGAGACCGCGGTCCGCTGGACGGAGTCGAGGGCGCCGGCGCCGACCACGTCGAAGATCGCGAACGCCGACAGGTCGATGATTCCCGCTCTCTCGCGCATGGCGAGGTGCTCTGCATTGATGATCGGCGACCACCACCGCTTGTCCCACTCGTGCTCGCGCGGCATCAGCTGGTCGTCGCTGTACTCGTCGAGCAGACCGGCGTTGGACTCGTACCACATCGGCCGCTCCCAGCCGGCGGCCTCGACGAAGACAGCGCCGAGCGCCTTTTCACTCTCGTACATCGGTGCCAGGCGCTGCTTGCGGTCGCTCTCCCACTGCTCGCCGGGGTGCACGATGCCGTAGGTCTTGTTGAACGACTCGGAGGTGCGCGCGCGGATATGGGCCCTGGTGCGCTGGTGGGGGTAGAACCGGGCGATGTCGGAAGAGCTGAGGTCGATCTCGGGCCGTCCGCTGGTCATCCACTCGGCGACCGCCCGACCGACGCCGGGCCCCTCCTTGATCCAGACGGCGGCAGCGGACCACAGCCCGGCCACCTCGGGGGTCTCGCCGAGCACGGGCGCCCCATCAGGCGTGAGCGAGAGCAGCCCGTTGATCGCGTACCGGATCTCGGCCTGCTCGTCACCGAGGATCTCCGGCATGATCTCGAGCGCTTCCTCGAGCTGCTGGTCGAAGTCGTCAGCCGTGAACGGCATCTCGGTCGGCGACAGCTTCGCCTGGTCGATCGAGGGGATGTCGTCGGGGTCGTGCAGGATCGGCCGGTGCGCGTACGAGCCGACCTCCATGTCGGCTCCGTGCTGGCGCTCGTAGCAGAAGGTGTCCATGTCGCGGACGATGGGGAACGAGATCTCCCCCTCCTTGGCGGCGAGCACGGGCACCGGTCCGACGCTGATCATCTGGTGCACCGCCGGGGTCAGGGGGATGTGAGCCCCGGCCATCGCCGCCACCCGCGGGCTCCAGACTCCGCAGGCGATCACGACAGTACTGGTCTCGATGTCACCCGCCGACGTCCGGACGCCCTTGATCCGGCCGGCTTCCACGTCGAGGCCGACGACTTCAACCGTGGGGACGACCGTCAACGCATTGAGCTCCAGCGCGCGCTCGCGCATGATCGTGCCTGCCCGCAACGAGTCCACGACGCCGACGCTGGGCGTCCAGAAGGCGCCGACGATCACCGACGGGTCGAGGAAGGGTACCCGCTCGACGACCTGGTCCGGGGTGACGAGCGAGGCCTCGATGCCCCATGCCTTCGCCGACGACATCCGGCGCCGCAGCTCCTCCATCCGCTCCTCGGTCCGGGCGACCTCGAAGCCCCCCGACTGCGTGAAGACGCCCATCTCCTTGTACTGGCGCACGCTGTCGAGGGTCAGGTCGGTGATCTCCCTGGAGTGGTCGACAGGGAAGATGAAGTTCGACGCATGACCCGTCGAGCCGCCGGGGTTCGGGAGCGCCCCCTTGTCGATCTGGACGATGTCGCGCCAGCCCAGCCGCGCGAGATGGTAGACGAGGCTGTTGCCGACGATCCCGGCGCCGATGACGACGACCCGTGCGGAGGTGGGCACCGCTGCCATGCTGCTTCCCTTCCTGCTGCTGTGCTGCCCGGATCACTCGGGCAGTGTTCCCTATGACGCAACACGTTGCTTCTATGCGAGACAAGTCCTCCAAGCATCGAGCACTTGCCCGCACGTGTCAACCGGGCATGAGTGCCCTGGCCCGGTGGCTTGTACGTCGGATCGCTGCTCCCTGCTTGCGAC
>JAWWPH010000428.1:0-13449 GCA_033850875.1 Nocardioidaceae bacterium
ACCCAGCTGCTCGATGAGCTCACCGAGCCGCAGATAGTCGGGCCGGAAGTCGTGCCCCCAGGTCGAGACGCAGTGGGCCTCGTCGACAGCCACCAGCGTCGGCTTCAGGTGGGCCACGTGCTCGAGCACGTCGACGTTGGCGAGCTGCTCGGGCGCCAGGAACAGGAACTCCGCGCCGTCGGCCACCTCCGCAAGGGCTTGGGCGCGCTGCGCTGGGGTCTCCGCCGAGCTGAGCCGTACCGCTCGCGTCTGCTCGCCCCGAGCTTCCAGGCGGTCTATCTGGTCGCGCTGAAGGGCTAGGAGCGGCGAGATGACGACCGTCGGACCGTTGATCAGCACGGCAGGGAGCTGGTACGCCAGCGACTTGCCGGCTCCGGTCGGGAGGATGAGCAGCACATCACGGCCGTCGAGAACGGCTGTCGTCGCCTCGACCTGGGCCGGCCGCAGCTCGTCGAGACCGAACAGGTCGTCGGCCACCTCTCGGAGCCTCTCGACCGTTACCTCGTCCGACACTGCGACACCGCTCGCTCTGCCTGCACGCCGGGCCGTTGTACCCGGTGGGGAGACGTCTAACCGCGAGCGTGGCGTTCGCACAGGTTCCGCCGGACCCGGCGACGACACACCCGCCGACGGGTGGGAACCTCCGTCTCCGGACCGGCCCCTCGGCGGTAACTGAGTGACCCTTCGGCGGGAACGGGCCGCCCACCCTTGACGCGCGGTGCCGTGCAGTGGTTACGTAAGCGCTTAACTACGTAACCGCTTAACCAGGAGGGCCGTGACCCGGGGGCGATCAACGATCTACGAGGTGGCGCGCCGAAGCGGTGTCTCGACGGCCACCGTCTCCCGCGCGATGCGGGACGGGGCCGGGATGTCGGCCGACACCCGGGACCGGGTCCTCGCGGTAGCAGCAGAGCTGCACTGGATCCCCGACGGTCGTGCGCGCGGGCTCGCCACCCGGAGGTCAGGCATCGTCGGCGTACTGTTCCACGACCTCGGCGTCTCGGGCGACGCGGAGTCGGAGTCGCCGCTGTACCTCGACGAAGTGATCCGCGGGGCGGAGCGGGCCGCGACCTCTGCGGGCGATGCCCTCTTGATCGCTGCGACCCGGGGCCGTTCGGGCCGTGAGCTCGCGTTCTCCGTTGCAGGCAAGGTCGACGGACTCGTGATCCTGGCTCGCAGCGTGACGGCGGCCGACATCCGGGCGCTCGCGCAAACCGTACCGGTCGTCACCGTCTCCACCAGGGACCGCGGTGACCCGTACGACCACGTCAGCGTCGACAACCGCGGCGCCATGCGGGCGCTTGTCGAGCACCTCATCGTGGTCCACGGCTACACCGACCTGGTCTTCGTCGGAGGTCCCGCGCGCTCCCCGGACTCGATGGAGCGTTTCGGCGGCTACCGCGACGCCATGCGGGCTCACAGACTCCCCGTTCTCAAGACGCCGGATGCCGACGGCGCGTTCACCGAGGTCGGCGGCAGCAGGGCCGCCTCCACCTTGTTGGCGACGCGCCCTCCACCGAAGGCGATTGTCTGCGGCAACGACGAGATGGCCATAGGCGCCCTCAGTGTGCTTCGCACTGCGAAGCTCAACGTCCCGGGCGATGTGGCGATCACGGGATTCGACGACATCGCGTCCGGGCGGCACGTCAGGCCCCCGTTGACGACGGTCCACCAGCCGATGCGCGACGTCGGAGAGAGCGCTGTGAGCCTGCTCCTGCAGCGCATCGCGTCGCCGACGGCGGAGCGGCAGACCGTCGTCCTTCCCACCGTGACGAGGATCCGTCGCAGCTGTGGATGCGGCTCCCGCCGAGCGGCGGGCGGCGCCGACCGGTCGGCCCATACGACGTCCACCGGCCGGCGGGAGAAGGTCGCATGACGCCCGACGACCACGCCGAGGAGATGGCCGAGCGGGCGGCCCGAGAGGACTGGGAGCGCCGGATCTACCGCCGGCTCTCCGACCCGGCTGCGGGCTCCGAGGAGTTCGCGCTCGCTGCGCCCACGAACGTCGTGGCCACACCGGCGGTGGGACACGTCAGACTCTCGTGGGGCGCGGTGCCGGATGCGGCCGGGTACCTGATCGAGCGCACCGGACCCGACGGCGAGGCCCGGCTCGTCCAGCATGGCGGCAGTGACGTGCCCGCCGTGCCGGGGGTGACGTTCGCCGACACCGGGCTCGCGGACGGCGCCGTCTACCGCTACCGGATCGCCGCGGTCGCCGGTGCCGACTACCCGGCATGGGAGTGGAGCGAGGAGGTCTCGGGCGGCACCCTCGCGGGGGTCCCCGACCCGCTACGCGTCGTGGTCGACGCGGGCGCCACGGTCGGCCGTCTCGACCGTGTCTGGCGCATGGTGGGCTCCGAACGCCTGAGCCAGCTGAGCCTGCGAGACGACGGTCACGGCAACGACATAGGTGAGGAGTTCGCCTCCGCGCTGCGGCTCGCGCACGACGACCTCGGCGTGCGACATGTACGTGCACACGCGGTCCTGCACGACGACAACCGTGTCGTGAGCCGGTCGCCGGACGACGGCCTGTCGTTCGACTTCGTCGGAGTCGACCGGATCTACGACACGATCCTCGAGATCGGTCTCAAGCCGGTCGTCGAGCTGTCCTTCATGCCGGCAGAGATCGCCCGTGACCCGGGCCAGACCGTGTTCGCCTACCGGGGCATCATCTCGCCGCCCCGAAGGTGGCAGGACTGGCATGACCTGGTCGCGGCCCTCGCGACCCACCTCGTCGCCCGGTACGGCATCGACGAGGTCGCCACCTGGCCGTTCGAGGTCTGGAACGAGCCGAACCTGGAGGTGTTCTGGAGCGGCACGCAAGCCGAGTACCTCCGGCTCTACGACGAGGCGGCCACGGCTGTGAAGAGCGTCGACGAGCGGCTGTTGGTGGGTGGGCCGGCGACGGCCGCCGGGGAGTGGATCGGGGTGCTCGCCGCGCATGCCGAGAAGGAGAGCGTCCCCTTCGACTTCGCGACGTCGCACACCTATGGGAACCTGCCGCTCGACGTCCGGGCGACGCTCGGCCGCTACGGATTCGCCGACCTGCCGGTCTGGTGGACGGAGTGGGGAGTCGGCTCGACGCACTACGGGCGGATCCACGACGGCGTGAGCGGTGCGCCGTTCGTCCTGAGCGGGTACGCCTCCGTCCAGGGCCGCATGGACGCCCTGGCCTACTGGGTGATCAGCGACCACTTCGAGGAGCTCGGTCGGCCGCCTGCCCTGTTCCACAACGGGTTCGGACTGCTGACCGTCGGCAACCTGCGCAAGCCGCGGTACTGGGCCGCGCACCTCGCGGCTCACCAGGGTGACGACGTCCTGGCGTGCGGGGTCTCCGGCGACGGCGCTGGTGTGCTGGTCGAGGGCTGGGCGACCCGGCACGGCGACGGCACCATCGACGTCCTGCTCTGGAACGGCACCGTCAATGGCGAGCTGATGCACGGCGACCCGCGTCTCGCGCGGCTCGTCCACCTCCAGGTCGACGAGCTCGACGCTACGGCGTACGACGCGGCGCTGGCGCGGGTGGACAGCACGCACTCCAACATTCTCGCCGGGTACCCGGCCGACGTCGACTGGCCCGACGACAGCCTCTGGAAGCAGCTGCGGGAGGCCGACAGGCTGCACGAACGGCAGTTGCCGCCAATAACGCCACAGCATGGCAGAGCCGACTTCGAGGTCGAGCTTCCTCAACCGGGCGTGGCCCGGATCCGACTTACTCCCACACGAGGCGCCCGCACCAGCTCGGCGCCCAGAGTCGACATCGCGTCGAGCAAGGAAGAAGTTACCTGATGACTGGTCTCAAGCGTCCCCTCCCGGCAGCTGCTCTCGCGGTCGCCGCCGTCCTCACCGCCGCCACGTTGGGGGCGTGCAGTGGCGCCGGCAGCGGAACGGGCTCCTCGTCCCACAGCGGTGTGCTCACGATCCAGGGCGACGCCGGCAACCCGACACTCGTCGAGAACTTCAACCCCTTCTCCACGACCCAGCTCGAGGGGACCAGGCTCATCTACGAGCCGCTCGAGATCCCCAGCACCGTCGACGGCACGTTCACGCCGTTCCTGGCCACGGGCCATCAGTTCACGAGCCCGACGACACTCGTCTACAGCATCCGCTCCGGGGTCAAGTGGAGCGACGGCAAGCCATTCACGTCGGCCGACGTCGCCTTTACCTTCAACCTGCTCAAGAAGACCCCAGCGCTCGACACGACGGGCGTGTGGAGCCAGCTGAAGAGCGTGACGGCGTCCGGCGACAAGGTGACCGTCACCTTCAAGGCTCCTGACGTGCCGTTCGCGGCCACCGTCTCGCAGGTGCCGATCGTCCCCCAGCACCTCTGGTCGTCGATCGCCAAGCCCGACACGACGCCGAACACCAAGCCGGTCGGCACCGGACCCTTCACCTTGAAGTCGTTCGCGCCGACGCAGTACACGTTCGCGAAGAACACGAGCTACTGGCAGGCCAGCAAGATCGCGCCGACCGAGGTGGACTTCCCCGCGCAGTCCAGCAACCAGTCCACCAACCAGCTCGACGTGTCGAGCGGCAAGTTCGACTGGTCGTACAACTACCTCCCGAACGTCCAGCAGACGTACGTCTCCAAGGCCCCGTCGACCAGGTCATACTGGTTCCCACCGGGCGGCACGATCGGTCTGTTCCTCAACCTGACGAAGGCGCCGTACAACAACGTCGACTTCCGCAAGGGCTTGTCGCTGGCGCTGGACCGCAAGGCGGTCGCGCAGAAGGCGGTCAACGGGTACACCGATGCCGCGAGCCTGTCAGGACTGATCCTTCCCAACGAGCAGAAGTGGCTCGACCCGAGCCTGCCCAACAACGGGGTCGTCGCCCAGAACCTCTCGGCCGCCAAGGCGGAGTTCGCGAAGGCCGGCTACACGACTCAGGGCGGCAAGCTCGTCCACGCCGGCAAGCAGGCGTCGATGACGCTGGTGATGCCCAACAACTTCTCCGACTGGATCGCCGCGGCCAAGGAGGTCAGCACCCAGCTCTCCGCAGCGGGCATCAGCGTCCACCTCGACCTGCCGCAGTACGCCCAGTACGAGAAGGAGATCGGCGAAGGAACCTTCGACACCGCCATCGGCGGGTTCGGGGGGTCGGGAAGCCCGTACACGGACTTCAACAACGCGCTCAACAGCGCCTACGCGGCGCCGCTGAACACCGCCACGGTGAACAACTTCGAGCGCTTCAAGAGCCCGGCGGTCGACCAGGCGCTGGCGAAGCTCGCGCGAGCCACCGGCGAGGCGCAGCAGAAGCAGGCCACCTACGCGCTGGAGAACGTGATGTACAGCCAGGTGCCGATCGTGCTCATGTACTACGGGGGCAGCTGGGGTCTGTTCCAGACGTCCAACTTCACGGGCTGGCCGTCGCAGAGCGACCCGTACACGCTCCCCACGCCGTACAACTACAACATGCTGCTCGTCGTGAGCCACCTCACAAAGGCCTGAGCGTCCGATGAGCGAAGAGATCCGGAAGGCGGCCCCTCAGTGAGCTACGTGCTGCGGAAGATCGCCCTGTTCGTGGCCACGCTCTGGGCGGCGGTGACGCTGAACTTCGTGCTCCCTCGATTGATGCCGGGCTCGCCCGTGGACGCGGCACTGGCCAAGCTCTCGTCGAGCGGCGTCCAGGTGACCAACGCCGAACGTGCGGCGATCGAGGCGCAGCTCGGCTCGCCGCACGGCAGCCTGCTGAGCCAGTACGGCACCTACCTCAAGGACGTCGCGACCTTCCAGTTCGGCCGCACGTACTCGTTCCCCACTGAGACGGTCTCGCACGCGATCAAGCAGGCGCTCCCATGGACACTGCTGCTTGTCGGGGTGACAACAATCCTCGCGTTTACTATAGGGACCCTGCTGGGCGTCTATGCGGGCTGGCGTCGCGGGAAGGCCGCGGACACCTGGGTCACGATGGGTGCGACGTTCTTCGCCGCGTTCCCACCGTTCTGGCTCGGGCTGCTGCTGCTGTACCTGTTCGCCTTCAAGTACCAGCTCTTCGCGATCAAGGGCGGGTACTCCGAGGGGCTGACACCGAGCTGGAGCCCGTCGTTCCTGTCCGATGCGTTCCAGCACAGCATCCTCCCCGGACTCACACTGGCGATCACGTCGCTGTCAGGGTGGGTCTTCGGGATGCGGAACAACATGATCAACACCCTCGGCGAGGACTACGTGACCTTCGCCGAGGCCAACGGCCTGCGGTCGCGTACCGTCGCCACGCTCTACGCCGCGCGCAACGCGCTTCTCCCGAACGTCACCGCGTTCGGCCTGTCGCTCGGCGCCGTCGTCGGTGGTTCCGTACTCGTCGAGGGAATCTTCAGCTACCCCGGCCTCGGCAACCTGCTGTACATCGCGGTCACCAACCACGACTTCCCCCTGATGCAGGCGCTGTTCCTCGTCATCACCGTGAGCATGCTCGTCACGATCTTCATCGTCGACCTGCTCTACGTGCGACTCGACCCGCGGGTCAGGCGGGAGGTGGCCACATGAGCATCCTGTCGTCGCAGCCACCGCCGCCGACCGCCGGCAGCCTGGATGTCGCGGAGACGCCCGGCAGCGGCAGCTCCCTGCCCGTGGCCGTGCTCTTCCTGGGCAGAGGCCTACGCACCCTGTGGGGCAACGGCAAGGCCAGGGTGGGGCTTGCCCTCATCGCGCTCTTCGTCCTCGTCGCCGTGTTCGCGCCGCTCATCGCTCCGCACTCGCCGACGGCGACGACCTTCACTCCGTACCGGGGCCCGAGCTCGACGAACTGGTTCGGTACGACGGGGAACGGGGAGGACGTGTTCTCCCAGGTGGTGTACGGGGCCAGGGTCTCGCTGCTGGTGGGCCTGACCGCAGGCGTCGGCGCCACCCTTGTCGCGGTCACGTTGGGGTTGATCTCCGGCTACCGGCCGGGAGTGCTCGACGAGACGATCAGCTTCGTGACCAACCTGGCGCTCGTCATCCCCGGGCTGCCGCTGATGATCATCCTCGCCGCGTACATCCCGAGCCGCTCGATCTGGGTGATCGTGATCGTCGTCGCGTTCACGAGCTGGGCAACGGGCGCGCGGGTCATCCGTAGCCAGGCGACGACGCTTCGGACCCGCGACTTCGTCGCGTCGGCCGTGTTCTCCGGGGAGCGGCTGCTGCGGGTCGTGTTCCGGGAGATCCTCCCCAACATGACGTCGCTGGTCGCCGCCAGCTTCTTCGCGGCGTCGACGGCCGCCGTGATGGCCGAGGCAAGCCTGGAGTTCCTCGGGCTCGGGAACCCCACCACGGTGAGCTGGGGGACGATCCTGCACAACGCCCAGCAGCAGAACGCACTGCTCACCGGGCAGTGGATCCTCGTGTTCGCGCCCGGTCTCGCCATCGCGCTGCTGGCGCTGTCCTTCACGCTGGTCAACTTCGGCGTCGATGCCCTTTCCAACCCACGGTTGCGGGAGAAGTGATGACACTGCTGTCGGCCCGTGACCTCAACGTCGCCTACCTGCCGGCGCGAGGGCAGCGGATCTGGTCGGTCCGCGACGTCGACCTGGACCTCGCGGAGGGCGAGTTCGTCGGTCTCGTGGGCGAGTCGGGTTGCGGGAAGTCGACCCTCGGCTATGCGCTCACCCGGATGCTGCGACCGCCCGCGCGGCTCGAGAGCGGACGCATCACCTTTGACGGCACCGACATCGCGACGTTGAGCGGCGAGGAGCTCCGCAGACAGAGGCGCAACGGTTTCGCCCTCGTGCTGCAGAGCGGGATGAACGCGCTGAACCCGGTGCGCAACGTGTCCCACCACTTCGGCGACATCATGAAGGCCCATGCCCGCGAGGGGGAGAGCTCCACGGCGTCGGACCTGAGCGAGCGCGGCGCGGAGCTCCTCGGCAAGGTCGAGCTGGAGCCGGACGTCCTCGAGCGCTACCCGCACGAGCTATCGGGTGGGATGCGGCAGCGGGTGGCGATCGCGCTGGCACTGGCGCTCGAGCCGCGGTTGATCGTGTTCGACGAGCCGACGACGGCACTCGACGTCATCGTCCAACGCGCGGTCATGCAGACCATCAAGGACCTCCAGCGGCAGCAGAAGTTCACGGCCGTCCTCATCAGTCACGATCTCGGCGTGGTGCTGGAAGCGACGCAGCGCGTACTCGTCATGTACGCCGGGCGGATCGTGGAGGACCAGCCCTCCGCGGACCTCCTCACCGGTCCCCACCACCCGTACACCGAGGCGCTGCTCGGCTGCTACGCCGACCCGCGTGCCGAGGTCGTGGAGCTCAACGGGATCCCCGGCAGCCCGCCCGACCTGTCGCGTCCCTTGGAGGGATGCTCGTACAACCCGCGTTGCCCACTCGCGGAGCAGGTGTGTCTGGAGGTGGACCCGCCCCTGTTGCCGCTCGGGCGCGGCCGCGCGGCCTGTCACGTACGGACGCGGGAGGACGCGCGGGGCGCGGTGACCTCCAACGCCTCCGCGGGCCCGGATCCGTCCGAAGGAGGGTCGCATGTCCGCTGACGTCGAGTCGACGACACCCGCGGGCCGCCGCCCCGCCGCCCGCAGCGCACCCCGCGCAGAGGTCCCGCCACTGGTCGTCGACGGTGTGACGAAGACCTACCGTGGTCGCCGCCGCGAGCAGGTCGTCGCGGTCGACGACGTCTCGTTGACGATCGCGCCGGGTGCCGCGGTGTCCCTCGTCGGGGCGAGCGGCAGCGGAAAGAGCACGATCGCGAAGCTGATCACCGGCCTCGAGCGGCCCACGTCCGGCTCGGTCAGGTTCGGCGACGTCCAGGTCGGGAAGCTCAGCCGCGGCGGCCTCCGCGAGTACCACCACCGGGTACAGATGGTCTTCCAGGACCCGTACGGCGCGCTCAACCCGCTGCACACCGTCGAGTACACCCTGGCCCGGCCGTGCGTGAACTTCCTGGGGATGTCGGCACGCGACGCGAAGCAGCGGGTCGACGAGCTGCTCGAGACGGTGGGCCTGACGCCGCCGGAGCAGTTCGCGCCGAAGCTCCCGCACCAGCTGTCCGGCGGGCAGCGCCAGCGGGTGGTGATCGCGCGCGCGTTGGCGTGCGAGCCCAGCCTGATCGTCGCGGACGAGCCCGTCTCGATGCTGGACGTGTCCCTACGTGCCGGTGTTCTCACGCTGCTGGCGAACCTCCGCCTCGAGCGCGGCCTCTCGCTGCTCTACATCACCCATGACCTGCTCAGTGCGCGTGTCGTGAGCGACGACATCCTCGTCCTGCACCACGGCCGGATCGTCGAGCGCGGAGTGACGAAGGACGTCCTGCAGCACCCGCAGGACGACTACACCGTGCAGCTCATCAACGCCATCGCCAACCCCTACGCGGCTCCGGGGTCCACGACACCGTCGGCCGGAGCCACCAAAGACCACTGACCACCGACCACTGACTCACCCACTGGAGGCACCATGCGACTGCGCCGCTCCGTCCGCGCCACCGTCTCGACCGCCATCGGCGGGCTGACGGCGGTCGTGATGCTCGCGTTACCGACAGGAGGAGCATCACCTGCCGCGACCGACTCGTCCGCGACGATCCGTGGGCACGCGCTGTCGAGCTCCCAACGCGCCGTCCTGCACGGGATCGCCGAGGACACCTGGGCCTTCTACCGCAAGGACATCGACCCGGCGACGCACCTCCCGCTCGACAACCTCGGCCCGGGTACCACCCGCGGGACGTACACGTCGGCGGCGAACATCGGTGTGTACCTGTGGGCGGTCGTAGCGGCCGGAGACCTGCACCTGATCAGCCGCCGCACCGAGGTGTCCCTCGTACGGTCGACGTTGCGTGAGGTGCGCACCCTGAAGCGCAGCCACGGATTCCTGTACCAGTGGTACGACACGACCAACGGCGACGTGATCCGCAACCCGGGCGACATCGACTGCTCGCAGGAGACCACGCCTACCCAGGACAACTGCTACTTCCTGTCCGCGGTGGACAACGGCTGGTACGCATCGGGACTCGTCGTGGTGCGTCAGGCGCTCCCCGAACTGCACCGGTTGGCGTCCAAGCTGCTCGGGCACATGGACTTCTCGATCTTCTACGACGGCCGGCCGCAGAAGCCCGGCTGCAACACGAACCCCGACATCGCGGGAAACCAACCGACGGGCCAGATGTACGGCGGCTACTACGTCGACCAGGGTCCCGCGGGGGACCACAACGGCGCCCTCTACAGCGACCCCCGCATCGCCATGTACATGGGCATGGGTCTGCACCAGATGCCGGGCGACGTGTGGTGGCGGACCTGGCGGGTGCTGCCGCCCAAGCAGTGCGCCACCGATCCCGACTTCTCCTGGCAGGGACAGTGGCCGCCGAAGGGCCACTGGGTGACGATCACGGATCCCCAGTCGGGCAAGGCGTTCAACGTCTGGGAGGGTCACTACACGTACCCGGGAACGGACCTGAAGTACATCCCCACCTTCGGCGGCGGAATGTTCGAAGGGCTGATGGCGAACGACGTGGTGCCCGAGACGCGGTGGGGCCCGCACAGCTTCGGCCTGGCTGATGTCCGCACTGTGCAGGTACAGATCCGGTACGCGACCCGGAAGCTCGGCTACCCCGTGTGGGGCATGTCCCCGTCGAGCACGGCCGACGACACGGGCGGCTACGGCGGCTTCGGTGTCGAGGGGCTGAAGTTCCCGGCGCACCACCAGCTCTCGCAGTGCACGACGTGTGCGACGGAGACCACCGTCACGCCGCATGCGTCGTTCCTCGCCCTCGCGACCGCGCCCCAGGCTGCCTTCGAGAACATCCAGAAGCTTCGCAGGCTCTACCCCGACATCTACACGACGCACGGCGGCTTCTACGACGCGGTCGACCCCACCACGGGGGCGGTCGGGCATCGGTTCCTCGTCCTGGACCAGTCGATGATCATGGCGTCGATCGACAACGCCCTCAACCACGGTGCGATCCAGCGGTACTTCGCCCAGGACCCGGTCTCGTGGGCCGCCCACACCTACCTCTCGATGGAGCGGATGTCCTTGAACTGACGCGGCGAGCGCACCCGCCTCTGGTGCCGACGGCGCGGTCAGGGCCGCAGGACGGACCGCGCATCGGCGTCGCCTGAGGCGAGCCGCAGCCACACCTCCTCGACCTCGTCGAGACGATGCACCTCATGGCTCACGGCGAGCCTGCCGTCGCCGGCGTGGCGGCAGATGGCGGTGACAGCGCCCCGCCGCTGCTCCACGGTCAGCGAGCTGTTGGTATAGCCGAGGACCTCGATCGACCTGCTGCGCATGACCGCCGACGAGAAAGCGGCCGTGTCGCCTCCGGCCCCGCCGAGGTTGACCAGCCGGCCGCCCTCGCCGAGCACGCGGACCGCCGCCTCGGCCGTCGGGCCGAACACGGGGTCGATGACGACGTCCACGTGGCCGCCGCACGCACGGGCGAGCCGCTGCTCCAGCCCGTCAGCCTCCGCCGTGAGGACGACCTCGTCGGCGCCGGCCGCCTTCGCCCTGCTGGCGGCGCCCGCCGACCGGCATGCCGCCACGACGCGGTCTGCGCCGAGGATGTGCGCCGCCCCGATGGCGACCTGGCCGACGGCGCCACCTCCGCCGAGCACGAGCACACGCTCGCCGGGTCGCATGCGCGCCTTCCAGGTGAGTGCCATCCAGGCTGCGACGGCGGACAGCCCGAGCGCCGCCAGGGCAGCGTCGTCCGCGGGGACGTCGATAGGGACGAGGTCGTCGACGGCGACCGCGGCGAACTCGGCCAGGCTGCCGTCACCCGGCGCGATGCCGGCTGACGCCGTGAACCACACGCGCGTGCCCACGGCCACGGAGTCGGACTCCTCCACGACCCCCACGCCCTGCACGCCGGGTACGTAGGGGACCGCCGGAGGACCGAAGTAGGACGTCCCCGTGGCGCAGAGGAGGTCCAGCGGTGCCAGGGGGGCTGCCGAGACGCGGACGAGACAGACGCCGTCACCCGGGCGTGGGTCAGGATGCTCGGCGTACGAGGGAGGCTGCCCGAGCGTGTGCAGAACGGCGGCGTGCACGTCAGGTCGAGATGTCGGGGTAGGGGAGCGTGAGGTGCTTCATCATGGCCCCGTACGCCTTCTGGTACTCGAGCGGTCCGTGGTCGCGCTCGAACATCGCAATGAAGAGCGTCAGCGTCAGGAACGGGTGCGCGCCCATCTCGAACAAGGCGATGTGGTCGTGCTCGCGCAGCGCCCTGCGCTCCTCGTCGGTGAACTGCAGCCAGGTGGACCGCTCGTCGGCCGTGCAGTTGAGCAGCCGGTTGGCCATCTCCTGCTCCCACCACCGGACCGTCTCGGCGGGCTCCTCGCGGTAGCGCTCGACGAGCTCAGGGTCGCGGTCGACGGTGAAGAGGAACTTGTCCAGCAGGTACTTGCTCACCGGGGCGCTCCGTTCGGGTACCAGGTGAAGTAGGCCTCCATCGTGTGGAAGAGATCGAGCGAGTCGACGTGGTCGGCCTTCACGCCGTCACCGGCGACGCCCATCATCAGCATGAAGTCCATGAAACCGTGGGTGGCGTTGCCCGGCTGGTGCAGGCTGTCGAGCGTCACCTCGCCGAGACAGCCGTGGACGTCTCCGGCGGCGATCCAGTCCACCGCCCTGCGGTCGAACTCGGGATCCGGTCCGTGCTCGCCGAACTGGCGCGGTCCGCCGAGCTCGAGGGACAGGTGCCCGGTCCCGATGATCGCGACCCGGAGGTCTTCGGGCCACGACTCGACCAGCCGGCGTATCGTCCGGCCGAGCTCGACGAACCGCTTCGGCTGCGGCAGCGGCGGCGCGAAGATGTTGGTGTAGATCGGCACGATCGGCAGGTCCGCCTCGGGACGCAGCGTGATGATCGGGCACGTGATGCTGTGGTCGACGCGCAGCTCGTTGCTGAAGGCGAGGTCGAACCCCGCGTCCAGGCCGTGCCTCAGGATGTGGGCGGAGAGGTCCTCGCGGCCCCGCAGACGCATCCGCGGAAGGCCGAACTCGCGCTCCTCGTTGTACCAGTTGGCGTCGTAGTACGGCGCCTTGCCGACGAGGAACTGCGGCATGTTGTCGAGCCACAGTTGGTGGAAGTGGTCGCTGCCCACCATCACCAGGACGTCCGGCTCCGCTGTCGTCAGGGTCTCGCGGAAGGCCTCGATCTTCGCGACCCATTCGTCGGCGAACGGCGGTCTGTCGGCGCCCGTCGCCGTGCTCGCCCGGTAGTAGAACGGGTGATGAGTCGAGGCGATCACCGCGACGACGGTTGCCATGGGTGCTCCTGGGATGGTCGGTGAGACGTCAGGCGTCGGGCTCCACGTAGGCCGCGTTGCGGTCGACGGTCAGGTAGATGTCGTTCGCGATCGGTCGCCGGCGTTCCTCGGCGAGCTGCCCGAGCAGTCCTGCCGCACGGGCCAGCAGCGCAAATCCGCGCAGCAGCTCCACCGGCAGCCCGAGATCGGCGAGAGCCGCGCCGCAGACGCCGGCGCCGTTGAGGGGGAGCCGGCGACCGAGCACCTGCTCGTGCGTGCGGC